>CAIYPU010000040.1 GCA_903928225.1 uncultured Chlorobiaceae bacterium | reverse complement strand
CTTTGAGCGTTTGCCGGAACCTCGTTCAACGGGAAGCGGCCCTGAGGACGTTCCGGATTTTTTCGAGCGCGTTTTCCATGTCATCAGGCAGGGGAGCGGTGAAGGTAAGCTGTTCGCGGGTCGATGGCTGGAGGAACGAAAGCGTTTCGGCATGCAGTGCCTGCCGTGGTATCGTTTCAAGCAGGTTCCTCGCGAACTGTTCGCCCTTCGGTAAGGGGAGACTGCGAATGCCGCCGCCATAGGTATCATCGCCAAGGATGGGGTGCCCGATATGCTGCAGGTGCACCCTGATCTGATGCGTCCTTCCCGTGTGGAGGTTGAGCGACACGACCGAGAACCATTCGAGGTCTTCGACCACCGAATAATCCGTGATCGCGGTTTTTCCGTCCTTTCCTTCAAACGGGAAGTTCGCCATCACTTTCCGGTCTTTTCGCGATCGTCCTATATTGGTCCTGATGGTGCCGTCGGGGGGATCGGGAACGCCCCATACGACAGCTTTGTAGGTTTTGCGGACCTGGCGGTCGGCGAACTGCCTGGCGAGGCGGTGCAGGGCGACCGTGTTTTTTGCGATGATGATGAGCCCCGAGGTGTTTTTGTCGAGCCGGTGGACGATGCCCGGGCGCAGCTGTGATTTGTCGAGCTCTTCGGCATCCTTTCCGATGTGGAAGAGGATCGCGTTGGCAAGGGTCCCCGTCCAGTTGCCAAAAGCGGGATGCACCACCATGCCGGGCTTCTTGTTGATCACCATCATGTCGGCATCCTCGTACATGATGTCGATGTCGATCTCTTCAGGAGCGAGCTCGGGCGCCGGCGGACGCAGGAAGGTCATCTGGATGACATCGAGGGACTTGATGCGGTAGTTGGATTTCACGGGTTTCCCGTTGACGATCACCCGCCCTTCCTCTATGGCTTCCTGCACCTTGTTGCGCGTGGCGTTTTCAACCTGCCTGGAAAGGTAGACGTCAATTCGCATGGGGGTCTGCACCCTGCTGACCTGGATGGTGAGCTTTTTGGGTTCCAGCCCCGGTTCACCTGTCGTTTCCGGCTGGTTTTTTAACGGCTGATTTTGCATTTTGCGTGACCTTCGGGAATTGGAAAGGCCCGGTCAGGGCCCCATGGTTCAGTTTGTTTGCGCAAAGTCCGGCAGAGCCCGGCAGAGCCCAGCGGCATTGCGGATGATAACGCGAGATTTTCAAGGTGCCTGAAAATACACTAAAACCATATCATATTCAATGCAACAGTCGAATGAAGTCACAACCGCCGTTTTCGACCTCGCGGTTATCGGCTCCGGTCCGGGAGGCCACGAAGCCGCTATGCGGGCGGCAAAAGCCGGCCTGAAGGTCTGCCTGATCGAAAAAGGGGCGCTTGGCGGCGTCTGCGTCAACTGGGGGTGCATCCCGACAAAGGCCCTGCTGAGGAGCGTCGAGGTGCTGGAGCTCTGCCAGAGGGCCGGGACGTTCGGCGTCGTTGCCGGGACCCCGTCGTTCGATCTCGCGGCTGCGGTGAAACGGAGCAGGAGCGTGGTGCTGAAACTTTCCAAGGGGATATCCTTCTCGCTCGGCAGGGCCGGGGTGGAGATCATCCAGGGCGAGGCGGTCTTCCGTGGCCCCAGTGATATCGACGTCATCCGTGACGGAGTGACTTCCGCATCGGTGAGGACAGCACAGGCGATCATCGCGTCGGGCGGGCGTTCCAGGCGGTTGCCGGGGCTCGAACCGGACGGTGAGCGTATCATCACCTCGAAAGAGGCGCTGGCACTGAAAGAGGTCCCTGCGTCGATGATCGTGCTGGGCGGCGGCGCGATCGGCGTGGAGATGGCGTGGTTCTACGCGAAGGCGGGCACTGCAGTGACGCTTGTCGAGATGATGCCCCGCCTCCTGCCCCTCGAGGACGAGGAGATATCACTTGCCCTGCAGCGGTCGTTCTCGAAAACGGGTATTACGGTGGTCACCGGGGCGAAGCTTGAAAACGTCGTGAAAAATCCCGATGGCGTCAGCGCCACCCTCCATTCCGACGGGGACGATCCCCGGGAGATCGGCGCGGAACTGCTGCTGGTTGCGGTGGGCGTCAGCGGTAACACGGAAGGGTTCGGCCTCGAAGAGGCCGGCGTGGAAACGTCGCGCGGTTTTATCGTGACCGATGCGGAGTGCCGGACGACCGCCGCGAATATTTTCGCCATCGGCGACGTGAGGGGCGGCATGCTGCTTGCGCACAAGGCTTCCGCCGAAGCTGCGATAGCGGTGAAAGCCGCCTGCGGCGGAACTCCCGAGCCGCTCGACGAAACCATGATCCCTCGCTGCGTTTATGCCGAGCCGTCCGTTTCAAGTATCGGGCTCGGCGAAAAGGAAGCGGAAGCAAAAGGGTATACTGTCAGGGCAGGGCGTTCTCTGTTTGCCGCTTCAGGAAAGGCCAACGCATACGGTTCGCTCGACGGCCTTGTCAAGCTGGTCTTCAACGACGCGGACGGACGCCTCCTCGGTGCGCATGCGGTGGGGCACGGTTCGGTGGAACTGATCGGGGAGCTCGGGCTTGCAATGAAGCTCGGCGTCACGGCGGAGCAGCTTTCTTCGACGGTGCATGCCCATCCGACCCTCTCCGAAACCGTCAGGGAGGCAGCTGAAAATGCGCTCGGGCATTGAACCTGTGCTCATGCAGGCGATCTTTTTTATCAATTGAAGGAATGTCAGGATAACGAGGTAATTCGGGGCTCGCGGAGAAAGGGGATTTAATTTTGTGTTTCTGCTGAAACGGATATGAAAAACGTTTCCTATTGTCTTTTCAAAAGCATAAATTCAATGTCTATTAATTTAGCGAATCTTAAAAACAGTAAGCCTTTTCCTCTTAAGGATTTCAGCTTTGCGGGGCGGAGGTGTCAACCAAACGATCAATTATGAGTCAGACTGAATCAGTTGCAAAAAAGAGTGCCGCTAAAAAAACAGTCGCCAAAAAAACTGTTCCGGCGAAGGAATCGGTCGAAAAAACGGTGAATGCCGCTGCTGCCGAGGCAACGAAACCCGCCAAGGCACCAGCCTCCTCTTCAAAAAAGAAGTCCGGCCAGGCTTTCCCGTTCACGGCGATCGTCGGCCAGGAAGAGATGAAGCTCAGTCTGATCCTCAACATCATCGATCCGAGAATCGGCGGTGTGCTTGTCATGGGCCACAGGGGCACCGGCAAGAGCACTACGGTCAGGGCGCTTGCCGAAGTGCTTCCGCTGATCGACAGGGTCGCAGGCGATACCTACAACCGCACCGTCGAGCAGTACATTGAAATGGAAGGCGACAGGAAAGGCGCAGCAAAGATCGATCCCGCATCCGTAAAGCTTGAGAAAATCACCGTTCCGGTCGTCGACCTTCCGCTCGGCGCTACCGAAGACCGCGTCTGCGGAACCATCGACATCGAACAGGCGCTCACCAGCGGAGTGAAAGCATTCGAGCCCGGACTTCTCGCCCAGGCGAACCGCGGCTTCCTCTATATCGACGAGGTCAACCTCCTCGACGACCACCTCGTGGACGTGCTTCTCGACGTTGCCGCCAGCGGCAAGAACGTCGTCGAGCGTGAAGGTATCAGTATCCGCCACCCGGCCCGCTTCGTGCTTGTCGGTTCCGGCAACCCCGAAGAAGGCGAACTCCGCCCGCAGCTTCTCGACCGTTTCGGCCTCCATGCGAGGATCGTAACCATCCTCGACGTCGCCAAAAGAGTCGAGATCGTCAAACGCCGCCGCGAGTTCGACGAAGATCCTGATGCGTTCCTGAAGAAATACCATCGCGAACAGCTGAAGCTGCAGAAAAAGATCGAGCAGGCTAAAGCGATCCTGCCGGAAGTCACCATGGACGACAAGGTGCTGACCGACATCGCCAAGCTCTGCATGAACCTCGGCATCGACGGCCACCGCGGCGAGCTCACCATCACCCGTACCGCCCACGCCCACGCGGCGTTCATGGGCGACAAGCAGGTCACCATGAAGCATGTCAGGGAAATCTCGGGCCTCTGCCTGCGCCACCGCCTGCGCAAGGACCCGCTGGAAACCCTCGATGCCGGAGAAAAAATTGAACGTGAACTCGCAAAAGTCCTTGGAGAAGCGGAAGCAGTATAATGATAGCTTTTACCGATGTAGTAGGAATGGATCTGGCCAAGCAGGCGCTCATGCTGCTGGCCGTCGATCCCGAACTGTGCGGTGTTGTCATACCCTCGGCTGTCGGATCGGGCAAATCGACCCTTGCCAGGGCGTTTGCGCATATCCTTCCCGAAGGCACGCCGTTCGTGGAATTGCCACTTAATGTTACCGAAGACCGCCTCATCGGAGGCGTCGACCTCGAAGCCACCCTTGCCACCGGCGTTCGCGTCGTCCAGCATGGCGTGCTCACGAAAGCGCACGGAGGAGTGCTCTATGTAGACTCGCTCAGCCTGCTCGACAGTTCCGCCGTTTCGCATGTCATGGATGCCATGTCGCGCGGCGAGGTCCTTGTCGAACGCGAAGGCCTCAGTGAAGTCCATCCCGCCAAGTTCATGCTTGTGGGCACCTACGACCCGACCGACGGGGAAGTGCGCATGGGCCTGCTCGACAGGATCGGCATGATCGTGCCGTTTACCGCACAGAACGATTTCAGGGCTCGCAAGAAAATTATCGATACGGTTCTCGGCAAGAAAAACGCGGAGGATACCGACGATGAGCTCAGGATGCTCGGAGGGCTCATCCAGGCCGCCCGCGAGCAGCTGCCCCATGTGTCCATCACGAAGGAGCAGATGCAGGCGCTTGTCCAGACCGCGCTCAGCCTGGGCGTTGAAGGGAACCGCGCCGACATTTTCTGCATCCGCGCAGCGATTGCGAGCGCGGCCCTCGCCCAGCGCAGCGACGTCGAGGAAGAGGATATGAAGCTTGCCATCAAGCTCGTGCTCATCCCTCGCGCAACCCGCATGCCTGAGCGCGAAGCCGAGGCGGACGAGATGCCTCCCCAGGAGGAGCCGCCACCGGACGAGGAGCCGGAAGCCGAGGACGAAACCGCGCAGGCCGACACGCCCGACGCGGAAGCGGAAGAGGAGCAGAAAGATACGCCCGACATGATCGAGGAGCTCATGATGGACGCCATCGAGACCGAGCTTCCCGACAACATCCTCAATATTTCACTCGCCTCGAAAAAGAAGTCGAGGACCGGCAGCCGCGGAGAGGCGCTCAACAACCGCCGCGGACGTTTTGTCAGGGCACAGCCGGGCGAGATGCGCAGCGGCAAGGTCGCGCTCATTCCGACGCTCATTTCAGCTGCGCCATGGCAGGAAAGCCGCAGGCAGGAGAGCCTGAAGAAAGGAATAAAGAAAAAGAACGCGCTCATCATCTCGAAGGATGACGTCAAGATCAAACGGTTCCGCGACAAGTCCGGCACGCTCTTCATCTTCATGGTGGACGCGTCGGGTTCCATGGCGCTCAACCGCATGAGGCAGGCCAAAGGCGCT
>CAIYPU010000039.1 GCA_903928225.1 uncultured Chlorobiaceae bacterium | reverse complement strand
ACGAACTGAAGGAGAATCTCGAAAAACTGTTCGCCGGCAGCGATACCGCCGAACCCTGGATGGCAATCCGGGATATCGACATCACCGCGGAAATGACCGGCTCGAGGCCCATGCCGCAGCATGTCTACAAGGACACCATCTGCATCCAGGTATCGAGCAGGAACCGGAAACTGCACGATTTCGCCCTTGCAAACGATTGCATCGTCTTCGTTGCAGGCAAGAAAAGTTCGAATGGGCAGGTTCTCTACAATATTTGCAAAGCCGCCAATCCCAGAAGCTATTTCATCGAAGACACCGACGATCTTGAAGAGGAGTGGCTGAAAAAGGACGACGGCTCGTCCGTCGCATCCGTCGGCATATGCGGGGCGACCTCGACACCGATGTGGCTGCTCGAGAAAGTCGCCAGGCATATCGAAGAACGTTTCGGGAACAATAATTCTCTGCCATGAACCCTGTTTCACTCATTATCAGCGGCAAACCGGTTTCAGCGGCGCCGGGATCCTCGATTCTCGAGGCTGCGGCATCAGCCGGGATCACCATCCCTACGCTCTGTTTCAATGAATCCCTCCATCTCACCGGTTCATGCTGGATGTGCATCGTCGAGATCAAGGGCAAAAACCGCTTCGTTCCGGCATGCAGCACCAGGGTTTCTGACGGCATGGTCATCGAAACGGAGAATGAAGAGCTCGATGCCATGCGCCGCCAGAGCCTCGAACGCATCGTCAGCAGGCACTGCGGCGACTGTCTCGGTCCGTGCGAACGCTCCTGCCCGGCAGGGTGCGATATTCCCGATTTCATTGCAGCCATCGCACGCGGCGACGACCGTGATGCGCTCCGTATCATAAGGGAAACCATCCCGCTCCCCGGCATACTCGGCCGGATATGCCCCGCGCCCTGTGAAGACGAATGCCGGCGGCAGGGTATGGACAAGCCCGTGTCCATCTGCGCACTGAAGCGCTATGCCGCAGATTGCGATCTTCGCCGTCCCGTAAAAGTGCTGCCCGAGGTTGCGCCGGAAACGTGGAAAAAAATTGCGGTGATAGGCGCCGGACCGGCTGGCCTCACTGCGGCATACTACCTTCGCTGCATGGGTCATGGCGTCACCGTTTTCGAGTCGGAAAGGAGAGCCGGCGGCATGATGCGTTATGGAATCCCCAGGTTCAGGCTGCCCGAATCGGTCATCGATGAAGAGGTCGCCGTGCTTGCCGAAATGGGTATCGAGTTCCGCTACGGCACGACCTTCGGAAAAGATGTGACAAGCAGAAAACTCAAAGAACGGTTCGATGCGCTCTTTCTTGCGGTCGGGGCCCAGACGCCTGCCCTGATGCATATTCCCGGAGAAGATGGACCAGGGATCCTGAGCGGCATCGAATTCCTGCGGCTCGTTGCAACGGGGCGGGAATTCGACCCTGTCGGACATGTCGTGGTGGCGGGCGGAGGCAATACCGCCGTAGACGCCGCAAGGACAGCGGCCAGGCTTGGCGCGGAATCCGTCACGATCATCTACCGCCGCTCACGGCCCGACATGCCTGCCAACCGGCAGGAAGTCGATGAAGCGCTCTCTGAAGGAGTTGCCCTCCTGGAACACGTTTCGCCGGTATCGGTCAGGAAGGTTGACGGCATGCTTGAAATCACCGCAGTCCGGATGAAACCTGGCGAACCCGACAGCAGCGGACGGCAGAGGCCGGTTCCGGTGCCGGGCTCCGAATTCACGATACGGGCAGGAATGCTCATTTCCGCTATCGGCCAGGAGATCGACCCTGCCGCAGGCGAAAACGCCGGCATAACAACAGGCCAAGGGGGCAGGTATGCAGCCGATTCCCTGACGCTCCAGACGGAAATTCCATGGATCTTCGCCGGAGGGGATTGCGTGACGGGTGCGGATATCGCCATACGCGCCCTTGAGCAGGGAAAACGCGCTGCCCGTTCCATCGATCTGTATCTGAAAGGCAAACCGGTTTCCCATCCTGAGGATTGTTTCAATTCCTCATACGGATCCATCCCTGAGACGCCCCCGGAGCTTTATAAAACGGCAAGCCAGGCGGAAAGGACTGCAGTCCCTGAAATTTCTCCGGCCGAACGGTTGAAAGGGTTTGCCGAAGTTTCTTCCGGATATACGCAAGAACTCGCAGCACAGGAAGCGCTCAGGTGCCTGCAATGCCGTTGCAAGGCAGCGGATGAGTGCCGTCTGCGCGATCTGGCGACAGTCTACCACACGCAGCAGAACTGGACGGGTGAACTTGCTGGCACCATCAGGGCTTCCAGCGGCGATATCGGCATGGAACGCGAAAAATGCGTTGACTGCGGAATATGCGTCCGCCTTATAGAACAGCAGAAAAGTCCGGAAGGTATCGATTTCACGGTCCTTGCCGCATGCTGCCCGACCGGTGCGCTTTCTCAACCTCCCACCGGAGCATAATACGCCGGCATCATCGACGCATTCAACACCGGTCAGGAAAGGGTGTTGAATGCCGGACCCGCCTAAGGCTTGTTCGCAAATTTGAAAAACTCGAGGAGACGGGTAAAAACGCCTCCGAAAAAGCGAAGCGCGTTATTGAAAGTCTGCTCGATGCTGAAAAACGCTTCATGGACATCCCCACCGGTAAAATGAAGATATGCCGCATAGAGCACCAGAACTGCAGCCGCTGTCACTGCCAGCCTCAACAGCTTTTTCAGTGACGAGAAAATCACCATAAGCGCGACAATAATGGCAATGACGAAAAGGACCGGATGGGCTATGAGATAATTGACGGTATTCTCCATGGCAACTCTTCCCTTGATTATAGGTATTCCTGTAAAATCCCCGCTACCTTCCTGGATGGAAAACTGTGCCCGAGCCTTGCTCTCGCAGAGAGAAGCCCCTGCCGTATCCCGACTGAACATTCAGGATCATCGAGAATGGCGGAAGCTTTTTCGAAAATCTTTTCGGCGCGGGCATCATTCTGCAGCAATTCCGGAACAAGCTGATCGGCGCTTTGAAGCCCTTGCGAAACGATGTTGGCAAGCGATATATTTTTTACTTTCGCCACCCTCCGGGCTATGTGGTAATTCAGCCATCCGGTCCGGTAAACAACAATCATGGGAACCCCGAAGCAGAGAGATTCCAGCGTCGCCGTACCGGAGGTAACCACAACGAGGTCGCTGTTCTGCATCACTTCATAAGCGGAACACTCGATGACGGAAAGCTCCGGATATTCCGAGAGTGTCGAGAAACACTCTTCCGGAAGGTTCGGAGAACGGCCAAGCAGGAATACCGACTTGTACCTGCTGTTCAGAAGGCGCGCCGCATCGAGCATTTCCCTCAAGAGACAGGCGATCTCCTGACGCCGGCTGCCAGGTAAAAGGCCAATGATCTTCGTTCCGGAATCAATACCGTTTATTTCCCTGAAAACTGCAGATGAAGGAAGGGATATTTTCGAAAGCTGTTCAACAACCGGATGGCCGACAAAATCGACTTCCATGCCATGACGGCGGAAAAAATCGACCTCGAAATCGAAAATGACCAGCAACCTGTCGATATCGCGTCGGATTGCGCTCACTCTTCTCTCCCTCCATGCCCAGACCTGAGGAGAAACATAGAAAATGACCGGAATGCCATGCTTTCTGAAAAAAGAAGCCATCATGAGGTTCAGTCCGGGATAATCCACAAGGAACGCCGCATCGGGTTTTTCCCTGCGAACCGCATCCTTGATGACCCTGATGACCCGCCGGAGGAAAACGGCATGCTTCAGCACATCGACAAATCCCATGATGCTCATCTGCCGGGTATCGTACATCAGTTCTGCACCGAGAGCACGCAACCTGTCACCGCCGATTCCGAAAATCCTGATATCCGGTCTCGCTTCAAGGAGTTCCGTAATTGCGTCTGCGGCATGCATATCTCCGGATACCTCGCCAGCAAGCACAAAAAGCTTCTTGGTCATTAAAACGGTATAACAATTGTTTGAACGGCAGGGAAACACTATTTTTTCTTATTTTTTCACCACAATGGTCAACCCTGCCAGGGTCAGGCTCTCATTATATCAAAATCACTGCAGAATGCAAGTTAAATTCGGTACCGACGGATGGCGCGCGATCATAGCGAAAGAGTATACGTTTGACAATCTGAAACTTGCTGCTCTGGCTTCAGCCGGATACTTCCTGAAACAGAAGGATCATGACAAAGGCGTCTGTATCGGATACGATACGCGGTTCATGTCAAAAGAGTTTGCCGAATACACTGCGGAAGTTTTTTCTTCCCGGGGGCTCAGGGTTTTTCTGTCGAACAGTTTCGCATCGACTCCCGCTGTATCGCTGTTCACCAAATCGAAGCAGCTTGCCGGGGGCATCGTCATCACCGCATCCCATAATCCTGCAATCTACAACGGGTTCAAGGTCAAAGCCACCTATGGCGGGCCCGCACATCCCGAGGTCATTGCAGAAATAGAAAAAAACCTTCCGCTTGTCGATCCTGAAACGGTTATCAATCCGGACAGAAATCTCATCGAAGAAGTGGACATGAAGGGCTTCTATGTCAGTTACCTGAAAAGCCATGTGAACCTGGATCTGATCAGGGAATCGCGGATAAAGATCGCCCACAACGCCATGTACGGCGCAGGACAGGACATCATCACGCAGCTCTTCGACGAATCGATGGTCAACTGTTACCACTGCAGCGTCAATCCCGGGTTCGGCGGCATCAATCCGGAACCCATACCGCAATACATCGAAGAGTTTGTCGAATTTTTCAGGGAGGTTGAGACCGATGTCGCCATTATCAATGACGGCGATGCGGACAGAATAGGCATGCTTGATGAAAACGGCGACTTCGTTGATTCGCACAAACTGTTCGCCATCATTCTCAAGGACCTCGTCGAAAACAGAAACATGCGGGGAGAAGTTGCCAAGACCTTCGCGCTGACTGAAATCGTCGATAAAATCTGCAGGAAACACGGCCTCGTCATGCATGAACTGCCAATCGGGTTCAAGCATGTGAGCAAACTCATGACCACCAACGACATCCTTATCGGAGGCGAGGAATCCGGCGGTATCGGAATAACCTCGTTCCTTCCCGAACGTGACGGCGTCTATACCGGACTGTTCGTTCTCGAAATGATGGCCCGCAGAGAAAAAACCCTGTCGCAGCTGGTCGGGGAACTTTACGAGGAATACGGGTTTTTCTGTTTCAACAGGCTCGACCTGCATGTCAGCGAAGAGAAAAAACAGGCAATCATCGAAAAGGCCTCCCAAGGCAGGCTAAAAAATATCGCAGGCTACGACGTTGTCGGATTCAACGACCTCGATGGTTACAAATACTCTTTTGATGGCGGCTGGATGCTTGTTCGTCCATCGGGCACGGAACCTGTGCTTCGACTCTACTGCGAGGCGGACTCCTGGGAAAAGGTCCGGAAAGTCCTGAATTTTGCTGCCGGGCTTGCATGAACGAGCCGGTTATTACGGTTGAAATTCCTTTTTTAAAAAAAGAAGCGCAAGATTTGAAAAGAACCGTCGTCGAATAGACGTTATCTCTCATGATGGCATGTATGGATGTCGCGAAATGTTTTTTTCTTTACCGATGCTATGGAGAGGTCCGGTGTTTGCCGGAAGCAGGATTGAAAACGAAAGATTGTCGAATGTCAGGAACCGAAAAGACGAACGCATAATAACAGAACAGAAAAAACGTGACTTCAGCTGCACATCATGTTGGTGCCTTTCCGGGCAGCAATAAGGGCATTGCTAAATCAGGTATGACATCAAAGGAAGAATTTTTCAGGAATCTTGTTCTCGAGCATCAGGAAATGGTGGTCAATACCTGTTACCGTTTTGTCTTCAACCGTGAAGACGCGGAAGACCTTGCCCAGGATGTATTCATGGAAGTGCATCGCTCCCTCGACCAGTTCAGGGAAGAAGCGAAACTCTCGACCTGGATTTACAGGATCGCCGTCAGCAAATCGCTCGATCACCTGCGACGCATGAAGAGGAAAAAAAGGTTCGGTTCCTTGAAAAGACTTATCGGCGCTGAAGATCCTTCAGAAGAGATCGCAGCCCCCTCATATGAAACACCCGCCGAGGCCCTGGCTGAAAAGGAACGATTCCGGATGTTGCAGAATGCGCTGGATACACTCCCTGACAGCCAGAAAACAGCCTTCCTGCTCAGCAAGCAGGACGGTTACAGCAACCAGGAAATAGCGGATATTCTCAATACATCGGTATCGGCAGTGGAATCTCTCGTTCACAGGGCAAAAAAAAATCTTCACGAAAAACTCCATGCATATTATTCGAACCAGTGATTTTTCAGGAAATACCAAAAGTTTTTTCAAAACCTGTCGTCAAATGTTAAAAACCAGGAGCATCTAAATGAACAAGCGACACGATAACATTGAGGCAGAAATTGAGAAAACCCTTGGTCTGCTTGACCATATCGAGCCACTGGAAGTCACCCATCATTTCCGGGTAAGGCTGATGCAGCGAATCGAGCAGCAGCAATCCGCCCGGGGAGTAGGAAATTTCAATACAGGGTGGGGTTACAGCAGGTTCGACCTGAGGCTTGCATTCATGGCCATTCTTATCATCATCAACCTTGCTTCCGCCCTGCTCGTCGTCAACCACAACAGCAACACCCAGGTGAAGCAAGGCATCAGCGAAGTGATGGACAATCAGGCTTATGACTATACCAGGTCCACTTACGCATATTACGATCAGACGGGAACCTTCCCATCAGACAGCGAAGCGAATGGCGACCAGAACCAGTGAACAGAAAACTGCAATCTGAAAAAGTGAACAACCTCAACCAATTGACGAAATAAAGAACAGAATTTTCGCGGGCTTCCCCGATACTGCATTGTCCCGCGCAAACGGAACGGTTATATCATGAACTTCCTGACTTCCAAAAAATTCGTAACGATAGCCCTTGCTCTTCTTGTAGTACTGAATGCCACCCTTCTCGGCGTGCTCTGGTGGCAGAACATGGAAAAAAGCGGACATGTCACCGTAACGCGCCAGTTCAGCCGGAAAATATCTTTTTCAGGACCTGTCGCCTTCACTGAATCGCAAACTGAAAGTTTCCAGAAACTGCGCAGGGAACATTTCGACAAAGTACGACCGGAAATGGAAGCAATTGACAACGAAAAAAAACAGATACTCTCTGAATCGTTCAAGGACAAACCCGATACGGCGAAAATCGCTTCCCTCGCCCAGGAGATCGGACGCCATCAGGCAATCATGGAACGCGAGCTTGCCAATCATTTCCACGACCTCTCCCAACTTTGCTCTCCCGCACAGCGGGATTCTCTGAAAGCCTTCCTTGAGCATATTTCGCGGCACAACCCGCCGGCAAGGAGAGAGCGCTGGAACTTCTTCTCTCCATTCAGGTAAACGAGCCCAAAAAGTGGACCGGGAAACGTAACGGAAAAAGGCTGCCGGTTAATGTGACCGGCAGCCTTTTTCCGTTTTTCTGTATTGCCCGCCCACCATCGGGCTGGAGACTTTTCCTGAAATCAGCTGTCGCGCCTTAACCGGCTCCTCACTTTCTGCGCAACCATACCCGCTTCGTCCCGGAACATCAGGAGCGAAAGCAGAAAATAGAGCGCAAGGAACGAGCTTTTCAGCAAGGCAACAGAAAGACCGGAACCCAATACCGGTTCAAGCCCGTTCTCCGTCCAGGCAAGGATTATCCCCGCACCAAGCAGCAGGCATAACTTCACCCAGTCATACTTCTGGGGATAGAACCTGAGGGAATACCATGCCATGACAAGGCACATGACGAGGGTTCCGGCCACAATGGCGACGGCGGCGCCGTCCATCCCCGAAAGAGGGATCAGAAACCAGCAGCTGAAAGCCGTGACGGCAGCACCGGCAAAAGTGACGACGGGAAGACAGCGGGTATTGCCTGTTATGAGAATACCTGCGGAAAGATTGGTCGAAACCATATCGAATACATAGCTCAGGAAAATCCAGGGCAGAAAGCTCAGCCCGATCCAGTAACGTGGGGGGAGGAGGTAGAATTTACCGGCGTAGTGGAAACGGACGATATCCGGGACGAAATAGGTTGCCGCAAGCGCAAGGAACATGACAAACAGTGAGGAAATATTCATCACATGCCTGAAGAGCCTCGGTGCATCGGGATCTTTCGCATGCTGCAGGAAAAACGGCTGCCATGCGAAACGGAACACCTGGATGAAAAGCTGCAGGATAACCCCGAAAGCGGCAATCCTTCCGTAAATACCGACGATATCCGACGCCTGGAAACCCTGACCGTAAATTCTCGTGATCTCCGAAGGCTGGATGCGGATCAGGATATTGCGGTCGATCAGATGGATGAGCAGCCCCGCAATGCCTGTAGGCACGTAGGGAAGTCCTATGTGCATCATTTCGCGAAGTTTGACGGAAGAAAAAAAGAGCCGGAACTTGCTGAAAACCGGAATAACGAGAACAAGGCTTGCCAGCGAACCGATCGCCTGACCGATAAAGACGCCGTGAAGGCCGGCATGCAAGGGCACGATCAGTATGATTGAGCTGATGACGACGGCAATAACCCCTGCAACTCTGGCAATGGCGAAATGGACCGCCTTTCTTTTCAGGCGAAGTTCTGCAAACGGGATAACCAGCATGGTATCCAGCCAGAGAATAAGCGCCGCATACCTTATGAACTGGGCTTCTTCAGATGTCAGCTCTAACAGACCGGCAATGAACGGAGCAAAAAAAACGATAGCGAGTGAAAAAAACGTCGAAGTCAGAAGAAGGGTCAGGAAAGCCGTCGAAAAAAGCCTGGATTCATCACTTTCCCCATCAGACGAATCGGATGCCACCTTGAGGTAAGAGGTCTCGAGGCCATAGGAAAAAACGACATTGGCCAGGGCGATGTTCGCGTAGATGATGGTCTGTATGCCGTTATCGAAGGTGCTGAGCTTGTTTGCATAGAGGGGGACCAGCAGGTAATTGAGGCTGCGGGCAAGAATGGTGCTTGTACCGTAGATGACGGTATCTTTGAAAAGAAGCTTTAACTTTGAGAACATGCAGAAATAAACGCCCTTCGTTACGGTTTATCATTGTTGACTTTTCCTGCAATGCCGTTGGTCGCGGGAGCTTCCTTGCGTCTGCGGAGCTCTTCCTCGTCGAGCTGGAACCTTCCGTCTTTCTGGATGACAGGTATTTTGGAAATCACATCCTTCAGATGCCGCTGGGCCTCTTCCTGCTGGCGTTTCATGTTTTCAAGTTCTTCGCCGCGCAACCCGACAGGATTGTTCGGATCGATCAGCGTCTCTTTGAGCGACTCAATTTCCAGGTTCTGCTCTTTTTTCATGTACCCTACAAACTTCCTGAGGATGGTAACCAGAAAAACAAAGAGCAGAATGGATACGACAAAAAGGACAACCCAGCTCATAACCTTGATATTATTAATTATGAAAGCAAATGGTAATTCCTCAATTTAGCCGATATTACCATTTAAAAAAAAGGACATCGGCCCTACTTTTCTCCATTGCAACACCTATTCGCTTCAAAACCATGAACGCTCCGACGGGCAGCCGCGATATTGTGGAAAATGGAAAGGCAATTCTCCTGCAGGAGTCTGATGCCGTCCGGCTGATATCGGAACGGCTGGATGAAGATTTTGCTCGCGCTGTCGTCATGCTTTCATCCTGTGAAGGGAAAGTCATCATTTCCGGCATGGGAAAATCAGGCATCATCGCCCAGAAAATTGCCGCCACCATGGCATCTACCGGCACTACTGCCGTATTCCTCCACCCGGCTGATGCGGCACACGGCGACCTCGGGATCGTTTCGTCCGATGATATCGTCATCTGCCTTTCAAAAAGCGGAACAACCGAAGAACTGAACTTCATCATTCCGGCACTCAGGCAGATCGGCGTCCGGATTATCGCGATGACCGGAAGCGGGCGCTCTTTCCTTGCCGAAAATGCGGATATCGTCCTCGACACTGGTATCGGACAGGAAGCGTGCCCCTATGACCTCGCACCGACCACATCGACAACTGCCATGCTCGCGATGGGCGATGCCCTGGCAATATCCCTGATGCAGCATAAGAATTTCACCTGGAAGGATTTCGCGCTCACCCATCCCAAAGGCTCGCTCGGACGGAGGCTCACGGTCAGGGCCTCGGACATCATGGCAAAAGGCGAGGCCCTGCCACTTGTAAAGGAATCGTCATCGCTTGCGGAGCTCATTATTGAAATGACCTCGAAACGTTTCGGTGTAAGCGCCGTTACGGACAGTGATGGCCGGCTTACCGGCATCTTCACCGACGGCGACCTCCGCCGCCTGGTGCAGAAAGGCTGTGATTTCCTCAAACTGAAAGCGGGGGAAGTCATGACCGTAAACCCGAAAACCGTCACAACCGGAACGATGGCAAAAGAGTGCCTCGACATACTTGAAACATTCAGGATCACCCAGCTCATGGTCTGCGACGCCGAGCTGCGGCCCGTAGGTATCGTGCACATCCACGATCTGATAACGCTCGGAATCTGAAACACCGCCAACACCAATGGCAGTGCATCCGTATGGTTTCTTTTTTCCGGGGCCTTTTGCTATATTGGATGAAACATATGTTGATGGTTAAAAGCAGATGCAACATAGCGTGCAGAATCTGGCGAGCCTTTGAGATTCTCCTTTTCTTCGTGATTTCCGTTGTCGGCATCAATGTTTTTTTCAAGACAACGTCCCAGAACTCCAGATCAAAGGAAAAGTGCCAATCAGGCAACATCGTCGCCCGTTGCGAGCTGTCAGGCTCTGAACTGACTTTTAACGGCACCCTTGTCCGCCTGAGAAGTTATCTTTCCCTGCAGCACAGGGACAATCCCGCTTGCCGGATATCACAAAACAACCCTGCCGTCCCTGTCGCCATTCATCAGTTTCACCCAACCGTTCCCCGTTACACCCCTTTTTCCGATAAAGCCTGCCATTACCTTTTTTCCCCGGCACGATTACAGCCAGCCAACCTGCTGCAGCAGAACCCTGTCCTGCTGATCTAAACCCTGTTATTTCCGGAAATAAACCAGAAACGGTCAAGTTTTTTTTACTGTCCGTTCAAACCTTTCCGGCAACAAACGTACAGGCGACAAGCGGGAACATCAACATTTTTCTTTACAGGCAGGGATTATGCATTTCGTTTTTCTTACCATGGAAGCCACCAACAACAGCGTGCTGAAAACCGCCGCAGGTGAGCTCAACAGAAAATTCGGCACAGGGCTTACGGTCTCTGTTTTCAGTCTCGGCCTCAACAACAGCGCCAGGCTCTGGGAAACACTCGCGCAAACACTTCCCGATGCCGACTTCGTTTTCGGGTCGATGCTTTTCAGCGAAGACGTCGTCCGCCCTCTCCTGAAACTGCTCGAACCGCTCACCTGTCCGGTCTGCATGATCACGAGCAATCCGGTACTGGTCAACCAGACGCGGCTTGGAAAATTTTCGCTCCACAAACCGGAAAAAGAAGAGACAAAAGCTTCCGGGATATTCAAACAATGGACCGCGAAGCTCAAGCCGAAACACAGCGCCCAGGAAAACACACGACAACTGGCACTGGTACGCAACGTGAGCAAGCTCATGAAACATCTGCCCGGCAGGGCTCGCGATATCTATGTCTTCATCGCCGCCCACCAGTTCTGGCTCAACGGATCACAGGACAACCTGGAACGGTTCCTGTGCCTCCTTGTTGAACGGTACATCCCCGGATGGAAAGGCAAGCTTCCCCAGGCAGACCCGGTCTTCTACCCGGATACCGCCATATGCCATCCGGACGCTCCGGAGCCGATCCTCACCTCCGGCCGTTACCTCGAGTGGCACAGAAAAAACAGGCCGGCAGTCAAAGGCAATCCGGTTGCCATCCTTGCCATGCGTTCGACGGTGCTGAGCCGGAACACGGCCCACCTGGATTCCCTGGTCCGCTCCCTCGAATCGTCCGGTATCCACAGTTGCATCGTTTACAGCGGAGGCCTCGACTTTCGCCCTGCGCTCGACCAGTTCCTGAACAGGGAAAACCCCTCTTCAATCAAGCCGCGCCTGCTCCTGAACGCCACAGGTTTTTCGCTGGTCGGCGGACCGGCCGAAAACAAGGCACCTGAAGCGGTCGCCGCGCTGAAAAAACTCGACATACCCTGCTTCAACCTCATTCCGCTCTCGTTCCAGCCTGTCGAGCAATGGCGTGAAAGCTCCCTCGGGCTTACCCCGATGCAGACCGCGTTCAGTGTCGCCATTCCGGAGCTTGACGGCTCGATAGAACCGCTCGTCTTTGCTGGTACCGAAGCGGGAACGGAACGGACCGTGGCGCTGGAACGGGAACTCGCGGCTGTTACCGCGCGGGTGCGCCGGTTCTTACGGATGCAGGAAACATCCTCTTCCGACCGGAAAATCGCCATCGTGCTTTTCAATTTCCCGCCCAATCTCGGCAATGCCGGGACCGCGGCGTTCCTCGACGTTTTTGAAAGCCTGCACCGCCTGCTCGTCGAGCTGAAAACCGCCGGCTACCGGACAGAGGTCCCTGAAAATGCCGAAAAGCTCAGATCGCTGCTGCTTGATGGCAACCGCCTGGTTTACGGTACCGACGGCAACGTCGAGGCCAACCTGTCGGTCGAGGAGTACAGGAAACTCTTCCCTGACTATACCGGTATCGAACCGTTCTGGGGAGACGCTCCCGGCGATATCCTCACCGACCGCAAACGGTTCCACATCCTCGGCTGTTCCCTGGGAAACATTTTCATCGGACAGCAGCCCAGTTTCGGTTACGAACGTGATCCGATGCGCCTGCTCATGGCAAGGGATGCCGCGCCAAACCATGCGTTCGCGGCTTTCTACACCTGGATCGAGAAATGCTTCAACGCCGATGCCGTCGTACATTTCGGTACCCATGGCGCGCTCGAGTTCATGCCGGGCAAACAGGTCGGCCTGTCGAACGCATGCTGGCCGAAAAAACTGATCGGCAGCCTGCCGAACTTCTACTGCTACTGCGTCAACAACCCCAGCGAAGGTTCGATAGCCAAACGGCGCGGTTTCGCGACAATCGTCAGCTACCTTTCGCCACCTCTCGAGCATGCCGGGCTTTACAAGGGGCTCGGGAAACTGAAAGAGATGATCTCGGCTTACCTGAATTCCCCTTCGGAGGAGCTTCTCCAGGAGCTCAGGGAGCTCGCTTCGTCCCTCGAACTCGACAAGGGTCTGCAGGAAGAACCCGAAGAACGGTTCCTCGCGAAACTGCAGAACGAGCTCTACATCGTCGAAGAGCGGATGATCCCGCTCGGCCTCCACATCATGGGCCAGGCTCCGGCGCCTGGCAGCCTCACGGACCACCTCGCGCTCCTTGCCGCCCACAGCCGGCAGGAACTCGACGGTAAAACCCTTCCCGAGCTTATTGCCAGGGGCCTTCGTTACGACTACAACCGGATCCTCGATTCGATGGATACCGACATGGAAATGCAGCAGCAATGGAAGAGGATATCCTCCATCAGCCGGGAAGCGGTGCAACGGTTCATCGGCACCATGCCCCATGAAAAGAAGCCATCGATACCGGTGTCACGCCTGTTCGAAGGGAGCCTGCCCGTCCGGATATCGGAAGCCGGCGACTATCTCCACCGCGAGGCCGGTATCCGGCAGCACGACATGGAACGCTTCTGGCATTTCCTGAACACGGTCCTCCTCAACCTTGTTGAAAACCATGAGCTCAAGGCGCTCCTGCGTGCGCTCGACGGCAGGTATATTCCTCCGTCACCCGGCAACGATCTCGTCCGCAACCCTGAAATCGTGCCGACCGGAAGGAACATCCACAGCCTCGATCCGTACACCATTCCTTCGTCCCACGCAGAGAAGGCCGGGAAAACTTCGGCCGAACAGCTTCTCGAGCAGTACCGCGGGGAAAGCGGGGAACTGCCCGAATCGATAGCCCTCGTGCTCTGGGGTACGGATAACCTGAAAAGTGACGGCGAAGGGATAGCCCAGGCCCTCGCATTGATTGGTGTCAGGGCGAAAACCGACGAGCTTGGTAAAATCGCCGACGTCGAGCTGGTTCCGCTCGAAGAGCTCGGGCGACCCCGCATCGATGTCGTTATGACCGTCAGCGGTATCTTCAGGGACCTTCTCACCCTGCAGGTACGCCTCCTCGACAGGGCTGCCCGGCTTGCCGCAGCTGCGGACGAACCCCCGGAGATGAACTATCTGCGAAAGCATGTCCTGGAAGAAATGGAAGAACGGAACTGCACCTTCGACGAGGCATCCAACAGGGTCTATTCAAATGCCCCCGGAAGCTATGGTGCCAATGTGAACCACCTGATCGAAAGCAGTTCCTGGGAGGAGGAAAGCCAGCTTGCCGACGCATTCATCAACCGCAAGAGTTTCGCCGTCACGCCGGAAGGTCAGTGGGAGGAGTGCCCCGAGTCAATGCGCTCCGCGCTCAAGCATGTCACCCTCACCTTCCAGAATATCGACAGTTATGAACTCGGTATTTCTGATATTGATCATTATTATGAGTATCTTGGGGGCGTTTCAAAGACCGTGGAGCACCTGAGCAGGGCAAAACCGAAAGTGATGGTCGGCGATATCGACGGCACCGGCAAAAAACAGCGGATCTGTTCGCTTGAAAAAATGGTATCGCTCGAGGCTCGCACCAAAATGCTCAATCCGAAATGGTATGAGTCCATGCTCGAACACGGGTACGAGGGGGTCAGGGAAATCGAAGCCCATCTGGGCAACACCTACGGATGGAGTGCGACTGCTTCTGCGGTGAATAAATGGACATACGACCAGTTCAACGCAACATTCCTGCAGGACAGCGCGATGCTCGAACGCCTGACGTCTCTCAACCCGCATGCCACCATGTCGATGGCAGGCAGGCTCCTTGAAGCAAACTCCCGGGGATTCTGGGAAGCGGACCGGGACGTTATCGAGAAGCTCCAGGACATCTATGAGGACCTTGAAACCCGAATAGAAGGCGCACATCTGGCGCAGTTATAAAGGCAGTATCTGAATCAATAACGCAACGTAAAATTTTTATCATGGGCAGCACCTCTTTCAATGCCGAAGAACACAAAAAAATGCTCCGCTCGTATTTCAACGGCCAGGGTTTCCACCGCTGGGCATCGATCTACGGCAACGACAAGCTCTCATCGGTCAGGAACACCGTCAGGCAGGGCCATGCGGTCATGATGGACAAGGCATTTGAATGGCTGCAGCAGCTCGGCCTTCCGCAAGGGGCCACCGTACTGGATGCCGGATGCGGCACAGGGCTTTTCAGCATCAGGCTCGCAAAAGCCGGCTACCAGGTAAAATCGGTCGATATCGCATCACAGATGGTGGACAAAGCGAAAGCCGACGCGATAAAACAGGGGGTGAAAAAGAACATCGAATTTGAAGTGAACACTATCGAATCGGTAAGCGGCACCTACGATGCCGTCGTCTGTTTCGACGTGCTCATCCACTATCCCGCCGAAGGCTTCGCCCAGGCGTTCGGCAACCTTTCGAGGCTCACGAAAGGATCGGTCATCTTCACCTATGCTCCCTATAACAATATTCTTGCCCTGCAGCACTGGATCGGCGGTTATTTCCCGAAAAAAGAGCGCCGCACCACCATTCAGATGATCACCGACGATCAGATGCGCAAAGCCATGCAGGAATCCGGAATGCAGGTGAACAAGCGGGAAAAGATCAGCTGGGGTTTTTACCATACCATGCTGATGAGCGCTTCCCACTCGTGAGCCAGGCAAGGAAATCCTTATGATATTTTTATAAATAAATTGTAAATTGTCTGTTCGGGGATTTTTTAATCTGCGGGAAGCATTATGCCCATTTCAGTCCCTGTTTTGTAAAACAATATACCTGGAGGGTGGTTACCGATGAAAATTCTGATGATTCAGCCTAATTATCATTCCGGCGGTGCCGAAATTGCTGGCAACTGGACTCCCAGTTGGGTTGCCTATATCGGCGGAGCCCTGAAACAGGCCGGCTTCGATCAGGTCCGTTTCGTAGACGCTATGGCTGACGACCTGCCTGATGAGCAGATCGAGGAGATTATCCGTAAAAACAAGCCGGACGTCGTCCTGACCACCAATATCACCCCATCCATCTTCAAGGCGCAGGACATCATGAAGGCCGCCAAGAAGGTCGATAAAAATATCAGGACCATCATGGGTGGTATCCATTCGACCTTCATGTACCCGCAGGTACTGACCGAAGCTCCTGAAACCGATTACGTCATCCGGGGGGAAGGCGAAGAAGTCGCCGTCAACCTCGTCAAATCCATCGCAGCAGGTACCGACAAGAAAGACCGCGCAGAAATCACGGGTATCGCCTATCTCGACGAAGAAGGCAAGGTTTTCGCCACTGCTGCCCATCCGGTCATCGAGGACCTCGATACCCTCACTCCCGACTGGAGCCTTTACGACTGGGACAAATACATCTACACTCCACTCGGCTGCCGCCTTGCGGTGCCGAACTTCGCGAGAGGATGCCCGTTCACCTGCACGTTCTGTTCACAGTGGCAGTTCTGGCGCCGTTACCGTGCCCGCAGCCCCAAGCATTTCGTGGACGAAATCGAAATCCTGGTAAAGAAATACAACGTCGGCTTCTTCATTCTCGCTGACGAGGAACCGACCATCAACAAACAGAAGTTCGTGTCGCTCTGCCAGGAGCTCATCGACCGCAAACTCAACGTCACCTGGGGCATCAACACCCGCGTGACCGACATCATGCGCGACGAGGACCTGCTGCCGTTCTTCCGCAAGGCAGGTCTGGTGCATGTTTCGCTCGGCACCGAAGCGGCGAGCCAGATGAACCTGAACCGCTTCCGCAAGGAAACCACCATCGAAGAGAACAAATACGCCATCAAGCTGCTCCAGAAAAACGGTATCGTCGCAGAAGCGCAGTTTGTCATGGGTCTTGAACACGAAACGCCGGAAACCATCGAGGAAACCTACCAGCTATGCAAGGACTGGGACCCAGACATGGCCAACTGGACCATCTACACTCCATGGCCGTTCTCCGACCTGTTCAAGGAGCTTGGTGACAGGGTTGAAGTCCGCGACTACTCACGCTACAACTTTGTCTCGCCGATCATCAAGCCGGACAACATGGAACGCGAAGACGTGCTGAAAGGCGTGCTGAAATCCTATGCCCGCTTCTATGCACGCAAGACCTTCTTCAGCTACCCGTGGATCAAGGACCCCTATGTCCGCAAATACATGCTCGGCTGCCTGAAGGCATTCGCACAGACCACCATCACCAAGCGGTTCTACGATATCGACCGCGTGAAAACCAAGAACCGAAAGATCGAGATCGACCTAGGGTTTGACAAATCAAGGATCCTCACCCAGGACGAGGTCAAGAACCTCAAGGAACTCCGCCCCGAGATGGTTGCCGACATGAGCTTCGGCCTCAAGGAAGCAGGGTACCAGCGCGAACACGACGAGCACGACTGGAACGAGTTCGACGAGAGCACCATCAAGGACCGCAACTCGTCAACCGTCCGCAACTGCTGACAGATCGAAGACAGTAAAAACAGAAAACCTCCAGGAGACTGGAGGTTTTCTGTTTTTACCATAACGGGTTTTTCATCATTTCACCTGGATGTCCTTGCCTTTTTTGGGCTCGGCTTCCTTTTTCGGTATGGTGACTTTAAGCTCACCATTGTCATATGAAGCCGAAATATTTTCGGCATCGACATTTTCACCGACCGTAAAGCTCCTGCTCATACTTCCCCAAGTCCTCTCGATGCGATGGAAGCCCTTTGCCTTTTCTTCCTCTTCCTGCTTCCGCTCGGCACTGATACAGAGTACATCGTCCTCGAGCGAAACCCGTACATCCTCTTTCTTCATGCCGGGCATGTCGGCGGAGACATAAATGGCTTTCTCGTCCTCGCTGATATCAACCTTGAAAGCGGGATTGATCATCGAAGAAAAGAAAGGCGATACCTTGTCATTGAAAACATCTTCGAACATTTTCAGGGGATCCCTGCCATAAAGTTTCAATGCCATGACTGTTTCTCCTTTTTCAATGGATGCTAACATGATTTTTCAATAGGGGACTACCTTATAGCAACAGTTCACGACCCGGAAAAATTCCGTCCGACGGTTACCAGCATTTTTCTCAAATATCCTTGTCATCAAGGTAATATCCGCTTCTGACAACCCGGCCGAAAGGCTGCATTGTTGTTGTTCCGCCGACAATATGACGTAAGGAAATCCGGTAATGAAATGCAGGGAAGCATCTTATGCTGACTTGGCACTTTTTGGATTCTTCACTTCGTTCAGAATGACAGGAAAAGGACTGACTGATAAGGGCATGAGCAGGGACAGCAAGAAAAGAACAGGGAGTTTGTTCTGGGGTATCGGTGTCATCCCGAACGAAGCATGGCGGAGTGAAGGACCCATCTCCTTCTGAAATGATATGTTATGGATTCTTCGCTTCACTCAGAATGACAAAACCGGACATCATTGTCAACAAGAATCGACTGCTTTGATCTTCAGTACCCAGCCCCCATTTGCGCAAGCGACCAAAGGGACTGCAGGGACTGAAGGGTCGTATCCCCTCCACTCCCCAAATCCCACTCCCCAGTCCCCACTCCTCAGCACTCAGTCCTCAGCACTCAGTCCCCAGCACTCAGTCCCCAGCACTCAGTCCCCAGTCCCCAGTCCTCAGCACTCAGTCCTCAGCACTCAGTCCTCAGCACTCAGTCCTCAGCACTCACTCCCCACTCCCCACTCCCCAAGGAGGGCGACAGCCTTTTCAGCATTCCTTTCGAGTGCCGATTCCGAGAAGGTCGGCAATGTTGGCGGATGGATCGATGACCGGCCTGATCAGCGCAGATGCGCAGGTCATGATGGTCGTCACACCCGGCCCATGCCCTGCTTCGAGGCAATTGCTGTGCACGACGATACCGATCGTGACCGCGCCCTTGCGGTATGCGCGCCCGAAACGGTTGTCATGGTCGAGCAGCGCGACGAAATCACCGAAACGGATCCTGTCGATGCCGTACTCACTGACGGTGCCGGCATCGCTGGTCATGATGTCGTAATCCCCTTTCGCGACGTGCGCCGATCCTATGCCTGATCCCATGCATACCGCGGGTACAACGGTGGTAACCGGCACTTCGAGGATCCCTCCATCGAGTTCGCGGATTTTCATGGCTTTCAGCAGATCGGGATCGAGGTTGAAAAGCGTGATCTCCGGAAAATCCTCGAGTTTCAGGCCCTGCCCTTTCCCCCTGATGACGATGGTATCGCTGTAGAGCATCTTTTCCTTCGCTTCCCCTGGAAAATCGACTATGATGTGCTCAGACCCTCCATGATGGCCGAGAACGACCCCCTGGGCGCCTTTCGCATCGCCGCTGACGACCGTTGCCCTGTTGCCCGCACAGGAATAGATCTGAAGACCTACATTGGGATGCTCGAACGGCTTGTTTGTATCGGCCGTACAGCTCACACCGGGCTCGATGTGGTCGCCGGCCCATCCGAAAGCACTGTCTCCTGCCTGCACATTGAGGGTGATCCCGCCGATGGAAGGCAGTATGAACGGTGTCCCGTGATGGTCGACTTCCCAGTTACCCCTCGTTCTTGGCTGGCCGGGCTGGCACTGCAGAAGGAATTCCACCAGTTTATTTTCGTTTGTCCTGAGCATGATATCTGAAAATTGATAAGGTTACCGAAACGATGCGACGCAAAACATAGAAGAAAAACAAAAGGCATCGATGAATTTTCCAATAAACAGAAAAAGGGCACATCGATCAATGTACCCTTTCTTTCCCCGCAATCCTTGCGATGCGAATTTTATGAAATAGAAAACCATCTCATGCTGAAAAACGCATGAAAAACTGCATGCAAACTGACGCTGCCGCAAAAAATGCGGCCAACGTCAAACAAAGGTCAGGAAACCGGCGTTACGCCTTCAGCCTGGAGCCCTTTTGCTCCCTGTACCACTTCCATCAGGACTTTCTGCCCTTCAACAAGGGTTTTACGGCCTTTTCCGACAATAGCACTGTGATGAACGAAAACGTCTTTGCCTTCTTTCTGCGCAATGAAACCGTAACCTTTTTCTTCGTTGAACCATTTTACGGTTCCTTCAACCTGAGTCCCCATAGTCCCCTTATTTTTTCCCGTTACAAGCAGCTGGAACAACCGCGTTTGCAAGGAGATATTTGAAAAAAATATTTCTTTATTCCAGCAATTTACTCACTTTATCCACAATTCAAAAACCGGGAACAATCTCCCCGTTTTTTTCTTTCTCATTCCAACTACCGGAGCCACGCAAATTCAAGGCCTGCAGGAAAAAAAACGCATCAGCGGATACCCCAGATCTTGATTTTTCTGTCATCGCTGCCGCTGACGATCGTCTTGCCATCAGGAGAAATATCGACCGACTGCACCTCGAGCACATGTCCACGGTAGGTGTGGAGAAGCTGGCCGGACTTGATGTCCCAGAGCCTCACCGATTCGTCGTTTGCCGCGCTCGCAACCATGGTGCCATCCGGATGGAAGCAGACGCACCGCACTCCGTCCTCGTGACCTTCGAGCACCTTCAGGATCTCTCCGCTTACGGCATCGATAATCTTGACCCTGGCATCGCGCCCGCATAAGGCAATCAGCCTGTCATCCGGACTGAAAGACACCGAATGGGAAAGGGTATCGCCGGTTTTGTAATTGGCAGTGTTTTTACCGGTCTCGACATCCCATATTTTTATGATCGGCTCCTCTCCGCAGCTGACTATCCTCTTTCCGTCGTGGCTGAAGGAAACGCATTCGATATAGGATTTGTGGCCGGTGATCGTCCTGATCACGCTGCCGCTTTCCACGTCCCACAGTTTGATCGTGGCATCCCGGGAACAGCTTGCAAGCACCTTCCCGTCAGGGCTGAACGCGATCATGCGCACTTCGGTGTCGTGGCCCTTGCAGACATGGAGGCATTCGCCTGTCTGGGCGTCCCAGATCCTCACCGTACTGTCGATGCTGCCGCTGGCAACCCTGTCGCCTTTGGGGCTGTAATCGACGCATTTGACCCAGGTGGTATGGCCCGACATGGTATGAAGCGCCCTGCCGCTTTCGATATCCCACAGCATCACTTTTTCATCGAAACTGCCGCTGACGAGCTTTTTCCCGTCCGGGCTGAACCTCACGCCCAACACCCTGTCCTGATGGCCTTCGATCGTTTTAATCAGGTTCACGTCTTCGATAAGTTTCGGACGCTTCAGTTCGACTTCTTCCTTTTTCCCGAATATTTTCGATAAAAAACCCATGGCGCTGTACTGGTTTGATTTGATTTATCAACGGCATCCCCATGCCTGGCATGCCATCAAAAATGGAAACTGATCCGTTAATGTAAACAATTTATCGCCTTCCGCGAATGGTGACGGCTCAGGAAAAATTATAACGGCGGCCTTTCCAGGAGGCCCCCCGGCCCGATTTGATGATATAGAGCGAGTTGCATGCTATGGCAAGCAGCATCAGCTGGGAAAACACGTGCAGGAAGGCAAAGGAGAGGGGCTGCCTGAACTTCAGTGCGATGATGGCCCTGGACAGCACGGCAACACCAACCTGGACCAGCGGCAGCCAGAACGCCGGGACCGTTAAAGTTCCATCCAGCACCGCTGCGGCAAGGAAACCGTATGGAACGATATAAAAAATCGTAACAAGGAGCATGAGCAGGATAAATCCAATCGAACGGTATCCGAACCCGGCAAAGAGGTTCTTGGAAAACCCCTCCCAAACACCCCGGAACGAGCGGTACATCCTGCAGCTTACGGCACTCGTCCCATCATACGCCACTACCCTGCCTCCTGTTTGCTTTACTGCCCTGCAGAGCCAGACGTCCTCGACAAGGACATCCCTGACCGCGGCATGGCCCTGTATCCGCTGGTAGGCATCCCGGCGGAACAGGATAAACTGGCCGTTTGCGAAACAGAAGGCCGGAATCCTGGTACGACTGACCAACCGGAGGGGCAGATAACTCATGAGGATCACATACACCAGCGGCACGACCAGCTTTTCCCAGAACGATCCCATCTCCTGCCGCGGGGTCAGGGAAAGCATATCGGCCCCTGACGAAAGCAGGGCGGCTACGGACTTCCTCAAGGCATCGGGCTCGTGGATGGTGTCGGCATCGGTGAACAAAAGGAACTCCCCTTGTGCCTCACAGGCAAGCTGGCTGCATGCCCATGCCTTGCCATGCCATCCGGGAGGCAGGGGATTACCGGTCAGGCAGCGCATTCGTCCTCCTGACGCAACCTCGAGCTTCCTGAGCATTGATGGGGTATCGTCGGTCGAACCGTCGTCGAGCACGATAATCTCGTAACCGGCATAATCCTGACGGAAAAGTGAAAGTATGCAGCGCTCGATATTGAGCATTTCATTTCTGGCCGGCACAAGTATGGAAACAAAAGGCAAGGATGCATCGCCTCCCGGCGGAAGTTTTTGCAGGTCCC
This sequence comes from uncultured Chlorobiaceae bacterium, assembly GCA_903928225.1. Lineage (GTDB taxonomy): Bacteria > Bacteroidota > Chlorobiia > Chlorobiales > Chlorobiaceae > Chlorobium. The sequence goes on along the minus strand of CAIYPU010000039.1, from coordinate 24,167 downwards.
TGAGGTTCATGAGGAGTATCCCGAAAAAAACCAGCAGGGAAAAAAGGACGAGAAGCTGATAAACAAAAAGGAGCATGGCGCCGTTAAAAAAAGCCGCCCAGGCGGGCGGCCCTGATTCTTTTGCGGGAAACCGAGCGGCTGTTGTCAGTCGATCAGTTTGTTGATGTCATATTCGAAAATACCTTCCGCACCGGCTTTCTTCAACTCGGGAATAAGCTTGCGCACGATTTTTTCGGTAACGATGACTTCCAGTGCTACCCATTCGTTGCCGATGAGATGGGAAATGGTCGGCTGGCGGAGCGAAGGGATGATCGAGAGGATCTTTTCCACAGCCTCTTTCGGGGCGTTCATTTTCAATCCGACTTTGCCCTGGGCGTTGATGGCACCCTTGAGCAGAAGGGCCATGTTTTCGATTTTCTCGCGTTTCCACGGGTCATCCCACGACTTCCTGTTCGCGATCAGTTTCGTGTTCGACTCGAGGATCGTTTCGACAATTCTCAGCTTGTTGGCCCTCAGTGAAGAACCGGTTTCGGTAACCTCGACAATGGCATCGGCCAGATCGGGCGGCTTCACTTCTGTGGCGCCCCAGCTGAATTCAACGGACGCGTTGACGCCGTTCCTTGCGAGGTACTGCTTCGTGATATTGACCACTTCCGTGGCGATATGCTTCCCTTCAAGGTCCCTGACCGTTTTTACCGGCGAGCTTTCCGGAACGGCCAGCACCCAGCGGACAGGCCTCATCGATGCTTTCGAGTAGATAAGGTCAGCGACCTCTACAACATCGGCGCCGGTCTCGATGATCCAGTCCTTTCCGGTCAGCCCGACGTCGAAAGCACCCATCTCGACATAATGGGCCATCTCCTGCGCCCTGATGAGAATGGCTTCAAGTTCATCGTCATCTATGGACGGAAAATAGGAACGGCTCTGGACGGAAAAATGAAATCCGGCATGTGCGAAGAGGTCGATTGTAGAATCCTGAAGGCTTCCTTTCGGCAAACCAAGCTTCAACACCTTTTTGTCGTTGTTCATAACTACTTTATTTCTAATGTTTAACGCGATATTTGCACTTCTCTTAGTTCCATTACGCCATCATGGAAAACGCCATAAGAGCGGGACCCGTCAATCCAGGAACCGAGGTTCACATATGTTTTGCCTTTCCTGAGGTTCGTAATCCCGCGGGCATGGTTGTGGCCGCAGATAAAATAATCGAAATCCTTCTCACCCGCCATTTTTTCGGCAAAATCGAGCAGCCTTGCCGAGTCACGGACCCTTGTGTCAGGCTTGTTCTCGCGGCTGTGCAGGGAATACCCTTTCATCAGTCCCACGGCCAGATCGGGATGAAACCCCGAAAGCAGAGCGATGTTGAAGGGGTGCCTTATAACTGTCGCAAAAATCTTGTACCCGAGATCTCCTTTTCCAAGGCCGTCCCCATGGGCGAGAACGAACTTTCGCCCGCCGATGCAGGCTTCATGCATTCCGCAGAGGGTCTGCACCCCAAGCTCTTCCTGAAAGAACCTTCCGAGATAGAAATCATGGTTTCCGGCAATATAGACAACCTCCACACCGCTCCTGACCAGACCTGATAATAAACAAAAAAATCGGGTAAACCCTTTCGGAATGACATGGCGGAATTCCATCCAGTAATCGAGGATGTCACCGAGCATATAAAGCGAACGGCCTTCCGCACTGATTATTGCGAAAAGCCGTTCAAGACTGTCAAGCTTCTGCTGCTCGCTTCTTTTATCCTGAAGACCTACATGGATGTCACTGATGAAAAAAGTCGAAGTCATTTCAGGCCTGTTCATGCAATCGTCTCAGACAACCCTCAGTGCAAGGATGACGGCGAGAGGGATGGTCAGGTTATCGACCTCTTTCGGGCTCACACCTTCGACGATCGTAGCGATCAGTGAAACCACGACGATCTGGAGCGGATCGAACGATTCCGGCAGAATGAGTTTCACGAAAAAAAGCCCGGCCGCGACACTGCCGACAAAAAAAGCAAGACTTCCTTCGATGCTCTTGTCGCTGAGAATATGGTATTTCATTTTGCCGAACCTGGTGCCGATGACCGGTGCAAGGCCGTCGCCCCAGCCGAGAACAGCCATCGCGAGCACGCCTTCGAGGCGCTTGTAGTAAAGTGTTCCGCAGATCATGGCGACAATCACGAAATAGAGGGTGCCTTTCAGCAGCTCCCGTTTATCGCCGGTCCGGGTCATGGTTTTGACGGCCTGATCGTCTTCGGCGGCGAACAGACCCTTCTGGACCAGAAGCAGTGTCCAGACGGCAAAAATCGCGACATTGAGGTACTGCGACCAGTGGCCGTCTACAAACAGGGGCAGGAAAATAATGACGGAACCCGCGCAGATATGGGTGATCTTCCGGCTGATGTCCCTCGGCAATCCGTGATTGGTCACCAGGTAATCCATGAGCGGTGGAACACTGAACACATAGATAAAAGTCATCAGGGCGACCAGTGCATTATGCCACACAACTGGCAGCGAAAAGAACGTCGCGTGAACGGTATCCATGGCATTGAAAGTTTATGTTGCGTTATTCCCGAAAAAATCAGAACGTAAAACAGGAGCTCGCTTTGTAACCGGGCACATCAGAAACAGCGTCTTCACCATATCTTCATCGATCCAGCACTTTCCTGAAGGCTCAATTGGCGGCATTCAGGTATTTGACCCCCACCATTCCGGCAACAAAAAGAAAAGAGAACAGGAACAGGATGTTGTTTATCACCTGGAACCTGAGAAACGCATTGTGCTCCTGGACATCGCTGTGACCGATGGCGTTGCCGAATCCGTCCTTCACGGCATTGTTGACGAAAGATATGCCGCCTTTCGGGTCGATGATGAGCTGGACCTGAAGCCCGATGTTCAGCAGCAGCCCGATCAGGACAAGCACCAGGGGAACATGGAATCCCCAGGTATAGGAAAGCCAGGCAAGCACACCGAAAACGATATCGACAATCACGAACGACACCAGGAAGGTATTGCGCGCACCGATCATGACCGTCAGCGATTTCAGCCCGCCTTTCTTGTCCCCGGCCGCAGACTTGAAATCGTTGAGTATAATGAGCGCCACGGCCATCAGGAAGTTGAGGCTCGCAAGCCAGATGGCTTCCGGCCTGATGTCGCTGAAAAGCGCGTTGGCGGATATGAAGGAAACGAAACCGTAGGAAAAGCCGACAGCGGGAGCCGAAGTGAGAATGTTTTTCTTCAGTTTGAACGGGGGTGCCGAATAGAGATAGGCAACAACCAGCGCCGACAGGATAGAAATAAGGATAATGATGCCCCGGGTGCCGCCGATTTCCCTGAAGATCAGGATACCGCAGAAAATTGCGAGCAGAAGGGCGACAATGCTGTTCAGCAGCCCTTCCTTTTCAGTCAGGCGTCCTGAAGGTATCGGGCGTGTAGGTTCGTTCACCCTGTCGAGATCGAGGTCGAAATAGTCGTTAACCGACTGGCTGAACCCGGTCCCGAACGGACCGAACATCAGAAATATCACCAGAAGCAGAAAATAGTCGTGCAACGTATGCTTCATGCCGCCTGATGCCATGACCCCACCGGCAATGCAGGGATAGCAGCTGAGCCAGGTTACGGGATCGAGCAGTTCGAGATGGGCCCTTAATTTATCTGAAAATCCGATTCTTGCGGCAGACGGCATGCTTTTTTTACTTCTCTGTGGCCCTCCGTGAGGGCGTGTTAAACAATAATTATTCAAAGTATTAATTTACAAATACATCCCCAGATAAAAAAACTTCATGACCAGTAAAGCTTCCGGCGCATGACATGCTCCAATAAGGAAGAATTCCGTCGGCAAGCCCTGTTCACCTGCGGACAACCCGCCCGATGAGTGTCGCAGAGGTTGCCGCAGTGATCTCCACTTCGACGAGGTCGCCCGGTTCGCGGCCGCATCGGTCGAAAACCACGACCCTGTTGGCAGAAGTCCGGCCCATAAGCTGCTCGGACGAACGGCGGCTTTCCGATTCGGCAAGCACTTCGACCACCGTACCGACGGCAGCATGGAAAATCCCGGCGGAAATTTCGTTCTGCAGGTCGATGATTTCCTGCAGCCTGCGCTTTTTAACCGGCTCCGGCACATCGTCAGGCAGGGTCCTTTCGGCAAGTGTCCCCGGTCTTGTCGAATAAAAAAACATGAACGCCGAGTCGAAGCGGATATCGGAAAGCAGCTTCAGTGTCTCCAGGTGGTCTTCTTCTGTCTCGCGGCAGAACCCGGCAATGATATCGGTCGAGATCGCGACATCGGGAATGATGGAACGGATCATCTCAATTTTCGAACGGTACTCCCCAATGGTATGACCACGGTTCATGAGGGCGAGCATGCTGTTTGAACCTGACTGGACCGGCAGGTGGATATGGCTGCAGATATTGGGGTGCGCGGCAATGGCCCTGATCAGCCGCTCGTTAATATCCTTGGGGTGTGAGGTCGTGAACCTGATCCTCGTGCCTGGAGCGGCAATGCTTGCGGCAGTGAGCAGATCGGCAAAGTCCCTGCCTTCTTCGGGATCGCTGTAGGAGTTCACGTTCTGGCCGAGCAGGGTGATTTCGCGGCATCCTGAATCGGCAAGCCCGCGTATCTCGCCGATTACCGAACTGAACGCATGGCTGCGCTCCCGGCCGCGGGTGAACGGTACGACGCAGAACGCGCACATGTTGTCGCATCCGCGCATCACCGGCACGAAAGCGCTGATCGAGCTCTCCCTCCGGGGATCGATATCCTCATAGGTTTCGGCAGCATTGAAATCGAGTGCCGCAAGCCGGGCCCCGGCCCTGGCCTGTTCGATGAGCGAAGGGAGTGTTCTGTAGGTATCCGGTCCCGCGAGGAAATCGATTGCCGTTGAAACCGCGAACATCCTTTCCCGCTGGTGCTGGGGAATGCATCCGGTAACACCGACCAGCAGCCCTTTCCTCTTTTTTTTCAATCCCTGCAGGTGCTGGAAATAGTTTTCAATGCGTTCGACGGCATTCTCCCTGACAGCGCAGGTGTTCAGCAGGATAATACCGGCTTCGTCCTCCGAGGAGGCTGCCGCATACCCCTCGTTCAGCAGGAGGGCGGAAATGATGCCCGAGTCCGCCTGGTTCATCTGGCACCCGAAGGTATGGATATAAAAGGTTTTTGTGCGCTGCTGGGTCATGCTCATGGATATCTGTCCATCAATCTCTCTGTTTGTTTCCGATCAGGCAATTATACTCCGGCAACAACAGGTCTCCAATTAATTTTGTAGAAAAGTTTGTCATCCTGAACGAAGCTTGGCGGAGTGAAGGATCCATTTTTCTATAAAACGAAAACATCAGGATTACTCATCCCGCTTTCCATGAACAACTACTGCTTTCTGCATATTCACTGCCAGGAATCAACTGTGTTATTGTTATATGGTCCGTGTGCGGTAGCAGCCGGTTACTGTGGCCCGGCATGACATCACGTTCCGTCATGCTGAACGCAATGAAATGAAGCGAAGCATCCACTTCCTGTCATTGCCCTTTGTGGATTCTTCACTTCGTTCAGAATGACAAGAAAAAACAGCATGACAAGAACATGGAGTTTCTTCTAATGTTATTGCTGATCCTTTCAATAGCCGGAGTAATAATACAAAAGATGCGGTAAAACTCAACAGCGTAAAACCGGGCGTTTCGCCTGATGTCCGGTGAGGCGAAGAAAATGACTGACGGCAGAAGAATGAGCGATAATCAGGACGGGCGGCACATGGCCGCCCGTCCTGTTCGGAAAAAGCCTGAAATCAGGCCCCGAAATGGATGTGCTTGAATTTTTCAAGCAGCATTTCGGCCTCATCCTTGCACTGGCCGCATACTGTGCCGAGCTTGGTGCGCTCCTGCAGTTCGTAGTAGGTTCGTGCACCTTCAAGAACGGCATCCTCGATATCGTGGTCGGTGATGTTCATGCACTGGCAGACGATTTTCGCCTGCTCCTCCTTGACCTTGTCATCCATGCCGTTGCGGGAGTAGAAATTGTTGATCGCCGCACGCAACGCCTTGTCGCCAAGCACCGAACAGTGGATCTTGTGGTCGGGAAGCCCGCCAAGCTCCTTTGCCACGTCTTTCGGTGATACATGGAACGCCTGGTCGAGCGTCATGCCTTTCACCATTTCGGAAAGGATCGAGGTGCTCGCAATAGCGCTGGCACAACCGTAGGTCTTCCACTTGCAATCGGTTATGACCTCCTTTTCCTTGTCCACCTTTATCGCAACCAGCATCTGGTCGCCGCACTGCAGGTTGCCTTCCATTCCAACACCGTCGAAATCATCGGTATTATCTCCCTGCAGGATATTTTTGGGGCTCATGAAATGCTCCTTGAGCTTTTCCGTATATGCCCATTCACCTGCCTGCAACATGACATCCTCCTTTTATATATGCCGTTGACATATCTCTTATTCGTTGAATTGTTTTTGGTAATACTTCGAGCAGATATTCCACCTCCTCGAGGGTGCTCTCCCGGCCCATGCTGATTCGGATGGAACCGTGTGCCGTTTCCGCATCGACGCCCGTTGCGAGAAGCACATGCGAAGGATCGAGCGATCCGGAAGCGCATGCGGAACCTGTTGAGACGGCAATACCCTCGAGATCGAGATAAAGCAGTATCGCCTCCCCTTCCGCACCGGCAAAGGAGACGTTCAGGGTTCCTGAAAGGGAATCCTCAGGATGGCCGTTGAAATGGATATCGTCGATCTTTTCTTCGATACCCCGCTTCAGGATACCTTTCAGTTCCAGCAGTCTTTTTTCCTCGGCGGCCATCTCGATCGAGCGCATCTCGACCGCTTTGCCGAGGCCGAGAATACCGAGGGTGTTCTCGGTGCCGGCACGCCTGCCTCGTTCCTGATGGCCTCCCCGGATCAGCGGACAATACGGAATGCCCTTGCGGACAAAAAGCGCGCCAATCCCTTTCGGGCCATAGATCTTGTGGGCTGACATGGTAAGGAAGTCGACGCCGAGTTTCCGCACATCGACCGGGACCTTGCCCACTGCCTGGACGGCATCGGTGTGCATGTAGGCACCCCTTTCATGTACCATCTTCGTGATGGTTTCGATATCCTGAAGCGTACCGATCTCGTTATTGGCCATCATGACCGAAACCAGCCCTACATCGTCGCCAAGCATGCTCTCCAGCTGGTCGAGATCCACTTTGCCATAACGGTCCACATCGAGAAACTTCACATTCGCACCGCGGTGAGCGAGACATTCCGATGTCTCGAGGACACAGGGGTGTTCTATCTTTGTCGTGATGATGGTACTGCGCATTCTCGTACCAGGGATGCACTGGCTGGTTCCGCAGACAAAAAGCGAAAGCACGGTGTTGTTCGCTTCGGAGCCGCTGCCGACAAAGACGAGCTCGTGCTCGTGGGCACCGATGAAATCAGCCACTTTTCTGCGTGAATCCTCCACGTTCGCCCTCGCTTCGCGACCGAAGCCGTGCATGCTCGAAGGGTTGCCGAACATCTCCATCCCGGCGATCAGCTCCTTTTTAACCTCCGGATGAAGCGGCGTGGTGGCGTTATTGTCAAAATAAACCTGCATATGCCCCATGATTCTCTGTATTTCGTTACGGACCGGGCCGTAACCGGTTAATACGTCTATAACTACACTTCCTCAAAAAGCCATGTGGAAAGATAGCGTTCTCCGGAATCCGGAAGAAGCGCAACAATGGTCTTTCCTTCCATTTCCCTGCGGGAAGCCACGTCGAGGGCAGCTTTCAGGGCTGCGCCCGAAGAGATACCGCAAAGAATGCCTTCCTCGGCAGCAATCCTGCGCGCCATCGTGCCCGCATCCTGATGGCCCACCGTTATCACTTCGTCGATGATTTCACGGTTGAGTATTTCAGGAACGAACCCGGCACCGATCCCCTGTATCTTGTGCGGGCCGGATTTTCCTGCGGAAAGGACCGGCGAATCCGCCGGTTCGACCGCGATAACCTTGATATCCGGCCTGCGTGCTTTCAGTACTTCCCCGACACCGGTAACGGTTCCACCGGTACCTACACCGGCGACAAAGACATCGACCTGCCCGGCGGTATCGTTCCAGATTTCAAGGGCGGTCGCCTTCCGGTGCGCCTCAGGGTTCGAAGGGTTCCTGAACTGCTGCAGGATGACGCTGTCCGGGATCGAACCGGCAAGCCTTTCGGCTTCGGATACCGCGAGCGACATGCCTCCGGCGCCGTCGGTCAGTACGAGTTCAGCCCCGAGGATCTGCATCAGCCGCCTTCTTTCGACGCTCATGGTGTCCGGCATGACCAGTTTCAGGCGGTACCCCCTGGCAGCGCAGACAAACGCGAGCGCGATGCCGGTATTGCCGCTGGTCGGTTCGATGATAACCGAACCGGGCTTTATCCTGCCGTCTTTCTCGGCATCTTCGATCATGGAAACGCCAATCCTGTCCTTGACGCTTGACAGTGGATTGAACGACTCCAGTTTGACAAGCACCGTCGCTCGGCACCCTTCAGCAAGGCGCTGAAGCCTCACGAGGGGAGTGTTTCCGACGGTATGGGTTATTGAATCGAAGATTTTCATTGTCAAAGCTTTGAAGTCTGTTTTTTTGGGCACCTCTGTTTATTGTCGTCAGAAACTCAAGTGCAAGTCGGACAGAGAGCCCCGACTTGTCGGGACCGAAGCAGCAACAGGGCTTCGGAACAGATATAGAGCGGTGCCCTTGTCAGAATGAATGAAAATAGTTAATAATCGCCGCTTATCACAACAAACCCTTACGCGCCCTGCACGGGAATTGACGCACCGTGAATCACCCTCGAGGCATCAGATGCAAGAAAAAAGATAACGTCCGCAATAGCTTCCGGAGCTGCCCAGCGCGAACGATCGGCATCCGGCATGTCACGCCTGTTCTGCGACGTATCGATAACGCCGGGAAGCACACAGTTGACATTGATGCCATACGACCGGTTTTCTTCATCGAGGCTTTCCGTCAGCCTGGCCACCGCCGATTTCGAAATGATGTATGGCGCCATGAGTGCTTTACCCGCAAGCGCGACCTGCGCGCCGACATTGACGATCTTTCCGTACCGGCGATCCCGCATGAACGGTATAACGGCGCTGCATGCGTTGATTGCTGTACCGGCATTGAGCGAAAACATCAGCTCCCAGGTTTCCGGTGAAGTCTCATGCACTGGCTTGCCCATGGAAAAACCTCCGGCGATGTTGGCGAGGATATCGATCCTCCCGAAACGCTGCATACCTTCACGAACCATGGTCCGGCCCGACTCCGGGCTCGTAAGATCGAGAGCCAGGCTGAGAACATTCTTCTGTGGCTTGGCAAATTCCGGTGCTGGTCCCTGGTGATGGTGCACCAGAAGAAGCGATGCGCCTTCCCTGAAAAATTTCCTCGCAACCGCTGTGCCGAGGTTCCCGGATGCTCCTGTTATAATGGCTACCCTACCGTCCAAAACAGCAATTCATGATTATTGAAAACAATGCTTTATCTGCCCTGTATCATGTATGGAATGTATATGCTCCGTTATAAATTCCTAATATTAGACCGTTTTTATCCAATTTCCAGAAAAAACAGTACAAATCTCACATCAGGGGAAGTGATTTACTCTCCATAGCTGTTAACGGAAAAACAATCCTTTTTTTTGAGGGGCATTAACGAGTTGAAGCTCCCTCCTGCAGCGCTCAAAAACCTCCTGGTCATGCACGCCAAGTTCTTCCGCATATTTTTTCACATAGGTGAAAACATAGGCTTTTGGCAGAAAATGCAGACTTCCGGCTTCAATCTCTTCGAGGTGTCGTTTCTGGATCATGAGCTTACTGCTTATTTCATCAAGTGAAAGCGTTGAACGCATTCTCGTATCTTTCAACTTGCCGGCCAGCAGTTCAAGCGTGCTGTAGTCTGGTATTTTTTCGGCCATGAGTGTACGTTTACAATGATGAAAACACTGATATACCAACACATATTTTACAATAATTACACGCCACAAACAAGACGCATTTTGCACAAACTTTCCGTGATGAAACAGAAAGCCAAACGAATGAAGGAATTAATCAGCGGAAGATCAGAAGGAACCAATTCATGATCACCGATGAGTGAATTTCGATACGGAAAGGCTATGACAGAGGATGTTTCCATTATCCGGAACGATTATGTATCTTCGCTCGAACTTTTATTTCACCAAACCAACGCACTATTCACATGGAAAGAACGCTCACCATCCTGAAGCCGGACTGTGTCCGCAAACAGCTTATCGGGGCTGTCATCGATAAAATCGAACGTGCCGGGTTCCGAATCGTCGCCATGAAAAAAACCCGCCTCACGAAGCAGACTGCCGGTGAATTCTATGCCGTTCACCGTGAAAGGCCGTTCTACGGGGAACTGGTTGATTTCATGTCTTCAGGCCCTTGCGTACCGATGATCCTTGAAAAGGAAAATGCAGTCGCGGATTTCCGCACCCTCATCGGTGCGACCGACCCCGCACAGGCTGAGGATGGCACGGTCCGCAAGCTCTATGCTGACAGCAAGGGTGAAAACATCATCCATGGTTCCAATTCGGCAGAAAACGCGTCTATCGAAGGAGCATTCTTTTTCTCCGCCGAAGAGGTCGTCAGCGTGAATTGAATGCAGGAACACGAAAAAAGAAAAGCGGCCTCGAGCCGCTTTTCTTTTTTCCAATTGACGTTCATTGATGAAGAGAGGACACTGGACAGTCCTCTCATCTCGCTCTTCCGCTTTTTATTTCGGTGAGGAAATCGTTGAAAACTTCCCCATAGATTTCCCATACCGTCATGAAAAGAGCAGCCACGATCGGACCTACAATAAATCCGAACACACCGAAAAGTGCTATTCCGCCAAGCGTTCCGAAAAAGATCAGCAGTTCATGCATGCGAGTGTCACGCCCGATCAGGACAGGCCTGATGATATTGTCGATCTGACCGACAACGACGCTGCAGAAAAGAACAACCCCTCCAGCCTGAATATACTGCCCCGTAGCTGCGAGGTAAACTGCAGAAGGTAGCCATATCAGCGCGGAGCCGACAAACGGTATCAGGGAAAGCATCGACATGATGGTGCCCCAGAACAGGGCATTGTCGATACCGGCGACATGCAGAGCCGTCCCGGCAAGGGACCCCTGGACGAAACCCACGACTACCGTACCTTTAAGTGTCGCCCTCGTTACCGACAGAAACCTGTCGAGGAGACGCTGTTCGTCGGAGATGGAGAGCGGTAGGTATGAAAGTGCTTTTTCGAGAATTCTGCGGCCATCCCTGAGAAAAAAGAACATGCAATAGAGAAAGACAAACAGCAGGAACAGATCGGTGACCGCCGAATAGGTAATCGATGAAATGGCGCCAACCAGCATGGAAGCAGTCTTTCCGGCAAGCTCGCCGGCTTTCTGCAGTATCTCTTCGCGGGACATTTCGAGTTCTCCGGAGAATGGAAGACTGCGGATCTGCTGGTCGAAAAGGGCCGGCTCGGGGATCTGCTGCTTGATCCAGGGCACCGCGATGCTGCTGATTTTTACCGCCTGGGTTACCACGATACCGAGCACGGTCCCAAGAGGCAGGACCACGATAAGGAAGAGGGTGAACATGGTCAGACCTGCCGACAGATTCCTTTTTCCTTTCAGCCAGCGCTCGAAGCGGTTGTAGACAGGCATGGCAAGGGCTGAAAAAATGGCTGCCAGGAAAATTGCCATGAGAAAAAAGCGGATCATGGCAAAAAAAATTGCCGATATGAACAGAACGAAAAAAAGAATGATGAGCTGATTGGCCTTGAAGCTGTTCATATGTTTGTTCCTGTTATGTTACAGCCACTTTTCCCGTTCCCCTTCAAGCAGCTTCCCGCGGACCATCGCTACAGAGAAAATTGCGGCGGTTTCCGCCCTGAGAATGGTTTTTCCGAGCGATACGTCCCTGAATCCCGCGGTTCTGGCGCACTCCACTTCATTTGTGGTGAAACCGCCTTCGCCGCCTATGAGAAAAATGGTTTTTTTCCCGGAATAATCCGCATCTGGTGGTGCCGTTGCCCCTTCATACGGCAAAAGCCTGTTGTCATAACCCTGAAGCCCGAGAATATCCCTGAAGTGAAGCGGAGCTTCAAGGCGGGGGAAAAATACCCGTTTTGACTGTTTCGCCGCCGATAGGACAATGTTGCCCCATCGGGTGAGCTTTCCTTCAATTTTTTCGTTCGACGGTTGGGAAACCGTCCGGGCGGTAATCATGGGAATAATTGCCGAAACGCCAAGTTCGACGGCTTTCTCAAGAAAAAAATCGAAGCGCTGATGGGCCTTGAGCAGAGAAAACGCCACGGCAACCTCAGTTGCAGGTCTTGTCTGGCTGTAATGGCTGCGGATTTCCGCCTCAAGGGATTTTTTCCCCATCCCGGTTATCACGGCCTCGCATCGAAAACCCTGGCCGTCGGTCACAAGGATGGTCTCCCCTGATTTTCTTCTCAATACCCTGACGATATGATGAAACTCGTCACCTTCGATGTTCAACCTGCCGGACTGCAGATCGATGTGGTCACCAGGGGTAAAAAACAGGTCCATTTTTTCAGTCATGTGCTGCAAGTGCTACGGCAGCGAGCGATATCCGCCCGACGCCGGCTTTCTGCAGCGCTTTTGCGGCAGATATCATAGTCGCTCCGGTCGTTACGATATCGTCCACCAGAAGAACATGGCCGGGCATTGAAGCACCGGTTGCCCGAAAGGCCCCTTCGGGGTTCTTCCGGCGCTGCCTTGCTGGCAGCGAAGTCTGGGAATGTGTCCAGCGATGCCGCTGAAGCAGCTCCGGACGTACCGGTTTTCCGATGGCGCGTCCTATCCCCCCGGCTATCTTTTCCGCCTGGTTGTAGGAACGCTCAATTTTTTTCAGGTGATGCAAAGGCACCGGGACTATACATTCTATTCCATCGATGCTCCCGCCCGAAAGCATCCATTCCCCGAGACAGCTGCCGAAATATTCCGCAACGGTGAAATGGCCTTCGTATTTCATGGAATGCAGGGCATGCTGCAGCGGGTTCGCCTTATGGAAGCGATAAAGGCACCATCCCTGTGCGAAAGCGAACTTGCCGCCATAACGCGAAACCATGGTATTGCGGAGCACTTCCCCTGATTCCGGGGGAGAAGAAAATCTGTCGAAACGGGATACGCAGCTGCCACAGCAGTGCAGCTCGCCCTGCCTGAGAGATTCCCCGCAGATGATGCAGACATGGGGAAACAATAAATGGAGAAAGTGATCCAGCATGGAATACCGTTGTCATTGCCTTGATCAGCCGAAGCACAATGCCGCCGCGCCGTACATCCCTGCCTTGTTGCCAAGCAGCGCCGGGACAATTTCAAGCCCGTCATGCATGGAAGGAAGCGTTCTTTGCCTGAGGGTGGCGAGAGCGGGATCGAAAATGAAATGACCGACCGCTGAAATACCTCCCCCGATAACGAACTTCCTGATATCCATCAGCGCGGTGACATTGGCGAGCCCCACACCGAGAATCGCCCCAACCCTGTCCCATACGGCAAGAGCCACTTCATCCCCTTCTCTGGCGGCCTGTTCGAGATGCCTGGGAGAAAGCCGGGAATAATCGTTGCCGCAAAGGCGGAAGGCAAGAGAACCCGTAGGAGAGGATGCGATCATCCGGGTTGCAAGCTCGACAATGCGTGTCTTGCCGATCATGCTTTCGATCGTTCCCCTGATACCGGCATGGAGACCGGGACCTTCGAAATCGATGATCATGAACCCTATCTCCCCGGCTGTACCTTGTGGTCCCCGGTAAAGCTTCCTGTTGAGGATGATACCCCCGCCAACTCCCGTACCGAGCGTGACCATGAGAAAATCCTGAAAAGCCCTGCCCGCGCCGTAAACCGCTTCGCCATAAGCTGCGGCATTGGCATCATTATCGATGAAAACCGGAACATCGAAAAGCAACTCCTTCCTGACTGCCTGCTGAAGTTCATCACGCAACGGATAAACCGACCAGCCGGGAAGGTTCGGAGGATAGCTCAGCAAACCCTTTTCCGAATCGACCGCGCCCGGAGCCCCAAGCCCCACACCGGTAAAATCGGCAGGATCGAGAGTGACTGAAGCGCTGCGGTACAGATCGGCTACGATCGCGGACAACTGCATGATAATGCCTCCGGGCCCGGAACCTTTCGCAGTCGGAATGTTCGTGCCCGAAAGAAGGCCGGTGTCCTCACCGACGACAGAAGCCTTGATCGATGTTCCCCCCAGATCTATGCCTAATGCCCAACGGGACATGGTACCGTTTCGATTGTTCAGTTGTTGAATGGCTTGAGAAATTTCCTGCCGTTGGACCCGGCGGAAAAAAACTCGAGTATTTCCGCAATCTCCGGTTCCAGCGGCATCTCCGACCTCACCTTTTCGAGAGCGTTCGACAGCAGAAGCCCGGACTGGAAGATGAGCCTGTAAGTATTCTTGAGCAGAGTAATTTTTTCAGAAGAAAAACCTTTCCGTTTCAGACCGACGATGTTCAGCCCTTCATACCGGAAAGCATCATGACCACCCGCCATGACATAGGGAGGAACGTCGAGGGAGGCCCTTGATATTCCTCCAACCATTGAATAGCGCCCAATGCGGACAAACTGATGAACACCGCTCAGTCCACCGATAAAAGCATAATCGCCGATTTCGCAGTGCCCGCCCATCTGCACGGAGTTCGCAATGATGACATGATTCCCGATCATGCAGTCATGACCTGCATGGACATACGCCATGATGAGGCAGTCTGAACCGATAACCGTCTTGCCACTCGCATTCGTACCGCGGTTCAGGGTAACGCACTCCCTGATAACAGTCCTGTCACCAACGTAAAGATACGTTTTCTCACCAACGAATTTGAGGTCCTGGGGAATACCCGCAAGAACAGCCCCGGCATGGACCCGGCATGATCTGCCAAGCCTCGCGCCCGATGCGACATGAACGTGGGGCCCGATAACCGTACTTTCCCCAATTTCCACATCTTCGTCAATGATCGTGTAAGGCCCCACAACAACTCCATCACCGATAACCGCACCGGGGTCGACAATCGCGGTTGGATGAATACCTGTCTGCATAAGTTGATTAATCCTTCGTTGTTTCAAAATCCTTTATCAAGCCTGGCTGGTTCAGTTCTTTGGCCAGCTGATCGATAATGCGCATTGCATCGTCTTTCCGGCCGACGTTCCGGTATGCCCTGGCAAGGACATAATACAGCTTCGGTTCGGTTGAGGGTGACGTGTCATGGCACAGCTTTTCAAGATATTCAATATACAATGTTGCTTTCTCCTTTTCACCTAGGCGGATATAGAGAGAGATAACCGAACCGGCAAGTTCGGGATTCACCGGATACTGGGAAAGCGGAAACAGCCTTGAAGACATATCGAGCACCCTGACGGCAAGATCTCCCTGCCTGACCATGACGGACTGTGAGGACCGGCCGGGTATCCTGAGCACCCCGGAAGGGTTGTCGGCCAGTTCAAGAGCGAGCCTGACGAAAAGCGGGGAATAATTGCCGCAGAGCCTTCTCGATGTCTCTTCGAAATAGACCTTCGGATTGTCGAGGTTGCGGTACCTGTAGACTCCGGCGAGGTTCCCGTACAGCAGCGAGGGATCGACATAGCTCATCGGATCGGAGCTTTTGAGCGGAACAAGCTTGTAGACCAGGCCGTCAAGCCGCATGTATTTCTCCAGGCCGATCATGTTTTCCGGATCGACCGTAAGTGCGAAATAAATAGGCCGGCTTGCAAAATTGCTCATGACGACATCATACACAGCCTTGTCCTGCGGACGGAAATACCCCTGGCCGTCATAGGTGAGACCGGGTTTGAGCATCCAGGTGATAGCCTGCTGCGGCTCGGAAGGCAGGCGGGTTCCATCACGCTTTGAAAGGGCAAGCAGTTCCTCGCGGGCGCTGCCGGAAGGCAGGACGACGTTCACCGAATCGATAGGCTCGTACGTGATCCCCGAGATCTCCTCGTCGCTCATGCTGAAACCGATGCGTTTTGCGCCTCTCGGAGAGGTATTCTTCAACTGGTAGAGGTACCAGCCCGTATTGGCAAGGCTGAGGTTTACCACACGCACATCGGTCCTGATGCGCTCGACCTCCTGGAGATACCAGAGGGGGAAGGTATCGTTGTCGCCGTTTGTGAAAAGTATGGCATCCCTCCCGCAGCTCTGCAGCATGTTCCAGGCCCAGTCCCAGGGTACGTAATTACCCGCACGGCTGTGTACCCGGTAATTCGCCATCAGCATCCTGCCGTTCACAAAGAGCAGGCAGGCCGCGACCGAAAGCACTGCCGCCGGAAAGACCAGGTCCTGCCGTTTTGCGGCTTTCAGTTTCTCAGCGGCCCGGTACCACAAACTTTCCACTCCTATCCCGATCCAGAGGGCAAACGCGAAAAAGCTCGCGACATAACTGTAATCGCGCTCCCGCGGCTGGGGTTCAGTCTGGTTGAGGTAGATGACCAGAGCCGCTCCGGTCATAACGAACAACGCGCTCACCACAAGCCCCATCTTCCATTGCCGTCGGAAATGGGTATATGCGCCGACAAGGCCGATCAGGAACGGCAGGCCCCAGAGCACCGACCAGTCCACTCCGGCACCTTCGAGGTCGTGTTCGCGCCCGATGAACTGCCAGCCGAAGTAACGGAAATACATCTTCTGCATCTGGTACCTGAGGAAGTAGTCGAGGTCACTCGAATACTGCTGGTAAAAGTACTGATGGACCGGTTCGGGGGACCATCTCCTCGGCCAGAGCGGCATATCGCCGTACTGCTCCCGGTTGAGGTAGGAAAAAAACGCTTCCGGGGTCGACGGGTTGTTCTCGTTGATTGGCGGCCCCGCATGCGCCCTCACATAGATGAGGCCGTAGGAGGTGTAGCCGATGATCAGGAGAAAAACCGAAACGAGGGCGGTATTGAGCCGTGCCATCCGGTGTTTGTGGGCGTAATGGATTCCGAAGCCCAGCAGGAGGCATAACAGAACGAATCCCCACCATGAGGTGAGATGGACAAGGATGGGGAGCCCTTTGATAATCCCGACAAAAATCAGGAAAAAAACCGCTCCGGAACCGATAATGAGTAACGAGAAAGAGAGCGGCGTTACCTTGTACTTCTTGAAATAATAGACCAGGGAAACCGCGAAGATCGTCAGGAGGCTCAAAAGATGCACCCCGATGGAGAGTCCGATCATGTACATGACCAGCATAAGCCAGCGCTCATGGCCCGGCTTCGGGTCCTCTTCATGCCAGCGGAGGATCAGCCAGGTGATCATTGCGATAAAAAAGAGCGAGGAGGACCAGAGGCTCGTTTCGACGGCATTGAACCAGAAGCTGTCTGAAAGTGCCAGGCAAAGCGCTCCCACGGCTGCGCCGCCATAGGCCGAAACTTTTTCAGGAAGGTCCCATCTGTCGGGATCGCTCTGTCGGTAAAGGGTGACAAGGCGGACGATGATCAGGTACGTAAGCATGATGGTCGATGAACTGACCAGCGTACTGATCAGGTTCACCCTTGCGCCGGTATCGCTGAAAAACGGGATCATCGTGAACAGCCTGCCGAGCAGCAGAAAAAGCGGTGCCCCTGGAGGATGAGGTATCCCGAGGGTATAGGATGTGGTGATGGTTTCGCCGCAATCCCAGAATGACAGCGTCGGCGCCATGGTGCTGAGGTACAGTATTTCGGCGAGAATGAAAAGCAGAACCGCGAGAAGACGGTTGATCGACCGATGTGCCATACGTGAAACGTGCTCTCTGATAAAGTGACTTAACCGAATATGAATTCCCCTGCTATGAGATCGGCAAACAAAAAACCCTTCCCGGTCAGGTACAGGCGCCCTGAATCCTCCCGGACCCATCCTTTCCTCACAAACCGATCGATCGTTTCCGGCAGGCTTTGCCCTAATTTATTGTCTTTTCTCAAAAACTCAACATCAAGTCCACTGTTTATTCGCAGTGAAAGAAAAACCTGCTCGGTATATCGCTCTTCCCCGGTCAGGTTTTCCCGGAATGACAGGGTGTTTCCAGGGTCATGCAGGTAGCCGGAAAGGCTCGAAACATTGGCGAACCGGGTTTCCCGGCCGCCGGTCTTCAGGAAACTGTGCGCCGAAGGCCCGAACCCGAGGTACTCTTCGCGCTTCCAGCTTGCAAGATTGTACCGGGAGTGATGGCCGGGAAGGCAGAAATTCGATACCTCGTAATGAAGGTACCCCTGCTGTTCCATCGTTTCAAGCGCGACTTCATACATCAAGGCCTGTATATCCTCTCCCGGCACTTTGAGCAACCCTCTGGAAACATCGCGGCAGAGCAGCGTCTTCGGTTCGAGGGAAAGCATGTAGACCGACAGATGATGCGGCCCCAAATCGAGAGCGGCATCGAGATCGCTCTCCCAGACGGTCCTGTCTTCGCCGGGAACGCCGCAGATCAGGTCGGCGCTAACCGACGGAAAAATGCGCATGGCCCGATCCGTCACCGACCGGGCTTCAGCGGCGGTATGCTTTCGTCCGAGCGCAAGCAGCTTCCTGTCGCAGAAAGACTGGACACCGAGGCTCAGCCTGTTCACGCCGGTCCCGAGAAGATCATCCATCAAATTGCCGTCGAGGTCCTCGGGGTTCGCTTCGAAAGCTATTTCAACATCCGGGGAAAAGCTGCAAAGTCCGGAAACCTGGTCGAGCCATGAAGCGATATGCCGCAACGGTACCAGCGAAGGGGTCCCGCCTCCGAAATGGATGGACCCGATCGTCCTGCCTTCGAGCTCTTTTCTGCGCAGTTCGGTTTCACGCGAGAGGGCCTTGAAAAAACGCTCGACATGGTCCAGGCGGGTGATGAGGAAAAAATCGCAATAGCTGCAGCGGGACCTGCAGAATGGTATGTGAACGTAAAGGCCCAGCATGGGCTGCCGGAAGTCTATGGATTATGATGAATGGCCGCTTTGCAGGGATCCGAGTATATATCCGGCGACGGCTTCGTAGAGATCGTCGGCCACAAATTCGGGCAGAATGTTCTTTTCCATGCAGAGCGCTTCCTCGTTATGCCCGGTCCTGACCAGTATCGGCCTCAGGCCCGCCCTGATCCCGCATTCGACATCGACGGTCTTGTCACCGATGAAAAACGACTCGCTCCTGTCGACCGAAAACCCTTCATCGAGAAAATCCCTCACGGCCTGTTCGACCATGCCTGTCGCCGGTTTACGGCAATCGGAGAATCGATCGTATTCAGGATGGGGATGCTCGGGATGTGATGGGCAGAAATAGCACCGGTCATATTCCGCACCCATTGCTGAAAGCAGCTCGTTGAGGTGGCGGTTGATATCTTCAACCTGGGCCGTGGTCGTTATGCCTCTCGCTATACCGGCCTGGTTCGTGACGACGACGATACGGAAACCGGCCCTGCGGGCAAGCGCAATGGCCTCATCCGCACGCTCTATCAGCACGAGTTGCTCCCTGGTGGAGATGTATTCTCCCTGGTCCTTGTTGATGGTACCGTCCCTGTCGAGAAAAAGAACCCTGATTTTCTGCACCTGTCAGCCCTTCTTCTCGAGAAGTTCGCGGTAGAGACTTTCGTATTGCTCCGCAGAGTTTTTCCAGGCGAAATCCCTGCTCATCGCGGCATTGACGATCTGCTGCCAGCGCTCCTGGTCACTGTAAAGCCGGAGGGCTTCGCCAAGCTTGCCTACGAGGGACTCCGTGGTATAATCGTAGAAAAGGAACCCTGAACCGTTTTCTTCGGCGGTGTCGTCGATCGTTTCGACAATTCCGCCCCCGGCAAAGGCAACCGGAATAGTCCCGTAATTCATGGCAAACATCTGGACCATACCGCACGATTCGATTTTGCCCGGCATGAGCAGGATATCGAGCCCGGCTATGGCAAGGTGCAGAAAACTGTCGGAAAACTCGGTCCGGACGCTCACTTTTTCCGGATGATCGGCGGCGAAATCCTGGAAAACCTTTTCGTACTTCTTGTCTCCGGATCCGCAGATAATCAGCTGGATATCGAGCATTGCCAATTGTTCGAGGCTCTTCTGAAGCAGTTCAGCTCCCTGGAACTCATCGAAATTGGCAATGACGCCGACAACCGGTGTTCCTTCATCATACGGCAGGCCTGCCTCTTCAAGAAGGGCTTTCTTGTTTTCCAGCTTGCCTTCCATGTTCTCGAGGCTGTAACGCTTCTTGATAAGTTTGTCGGTGGACGGGTTCCACTGCCTCGTGTCGATTCCGTTCAGAATGCCATGGAACTTCGACCGGTGTTCGCCCAGAAGCCGGCCGAGGCCAAAAGAGTTCGTGCTGTCGCTTGCTATCTCCTCGGCATAGCGCTTCGAGGTCGTAGTCAGAAGATCGACGTTTTCAACGCCGGTATAGAGCATGTTGACATCGTCGCCATTCCGGTGGAGCGAGGAACAGACCTCTTCCGGAAGAAGTTTCTGGAAAACCTTGAACGGAAGGATACCCTGCCTGTAAACATTGTGAACGGTCAGGACGGTTTTGATATCCCTGAAAAATTCATGTGATGCATAAACGGTTTTCAGCAGCAGCGGCAACAGGCATGCATACCAGTCGTGAAGGTGGATGATATCGGGCTTCCAGCCAAGCCTTTCGAGGGTTTCGAGAATGCCGACATTGAAAAAGACGACCTTCTCCGCAATCCCCTTGAGGTCGCTGCCGCTGTGAAAATCGGTAAAAAGCCCGTTACGCTTGAAATATTTCTCGTTGTACAGGAAATAGGTCTGGATCTTGCTTGACGGCAGGGCGGTCACCTTGACGTTGAGCAAGTCTGTTTTCTCCTTCAGCGGAACCTCGATGTCCGACAGCCGAAGAACATCGTGCAGCCGGAACTTGCGGTCGTTGATCGTACCATATTTGGGCATCATGATGCGTGCCTCGAATCCTTCTTCTTCCAGGGCCTGGGGGAATGATGCCATAAAATCAGCAAGTGCGCTGATCCTTACAAAAGGAGAAACTTCACCGGAGACATACAGAACCTTAAAATTTCGTATAGACATCTATAGAACAATCCATCTATAATTTTTCACCAAATATTTTCATAGAACTCCATTAGTTTTTAATTTACGAATTTTCACGGTCAGATACAATCCAAGCCTCTTCCACCAAGTACACGGATGATGACGATGCAGGACACCAAACGCATTGCGAACATTCTTGCAATCATCCTGATCATGCTTTCCAGCGGATGTGCATCCGATCGCGCGCCATCCGGAGGTCCGACCGACACCACCCCGCTCCGGGTCGTCCTCTCATCTCCCGAACCCTCGGAAATCAATGTTTCACCCGAAAGGATCAGGCTCACGTTCAACCATTTCTTCACGGGACGTCAACTGGCAAAAGCCATTGCATTTTCACCATCCGTCGGTAAATACGATCTCCTTGTTGACGGCAGGAAAGCTGAAATACGCTTTTTCGAGCCACTGAACCCCAATACGACCTATGTGCTTTTCATCGATAAAAACCTGAAGGATTTCAGGGGCAGAGGTTTTTCGGAACCTTTCAGCATCGCATTTTCGACAGGTCCGGCAATCAATCGCGGAACGATCCGTGGAAAAGTTTACAACAGCGATTACATGACGGCAGACACCGCTCTGCTCATTGCTTATCGCTCAGACCGTGAACCATCGGACTTGAAAACCCTTCTCGAAAGCACACCGGACTATCTCACCCAGACAGATGACACGGGAACGTTTGCCTTCAGCAACCTCCCTGCAGGCCGCTACCGGATTTTTGCCGTGAACGACCGACAGCGGGACATGCGTTACAGCGGGCCAATGGAGGAAATAGCCATAGCGGCATCCGATCTTATAAATGAAGGCACTTCCGGATTGTCCCTCATGCTTGGCAAAGGACCCTCGGCCACAGGCTTTGTCGTATCCTGCAGGGCGCTGGACCGCAGCCACATCGAAATCAGGACCAGTGGACCGGTCAGCCCTCCGACATTCGGCTCCCGTTTGCCGGAGGTCCGGGAAAAGGTATCGGGAACCCGGCTTCCGATAACGTCCTGGTACGGTAAAAACCGAAGCATGCTCGATGACGAGTTCATCCTCGCCACCGCGCCGATGATTGCAGGCAGGATCTACCGCATCGGTCCCGAAGGACCGGGAGGCATCGAATTTTTCGGTAGCGGCGCAAAACTCCCGGAGAAACCGCTCAGTGCGTCTGTTTTTCCTGAAAACGGGGCCGACCCGGCCTTTCTCTCCAAAGGCGTACAGCCGATCGGAAATGCAGTCGTCATACGGTTTACCGAACCGGTCGATGAACAGGCAGTCACCAGGGCAGCAACCCTGCAGGAAATCCAGGGAGAAAACGTGCTTCCATATACCCTTGCAGCTGTCGATCCCTGTACCTGGGCACTGAAACCGCTACAGGAACTGAAACCGGGAAACGCTTACAAAGTCAGGGTCGACCTTTCGGCCATCGCGTCACCGGTAACGGGCAAGGCAAAACTTCCGACGGTGGAATCGCGTTTTCGCGTATCGCAACCTGAAGATGCCGGGACTATATCGGGAACCTGCATTTCCGGCGGCACGACCGTCGTCGTGGAAGCGAGGGAAATCGGGTCGAGGTCCGCCATTTACCGGACAAAGGCATTCCGGGATCGTAACGGATCTTTCAGCTACACGTTCACGGACCTTCCTCCGGGACGCTATACCGTCATGGCGTTCTCTCCGTCTGCGGATAAAGCGACTGAGGCATGGAGCCCCCGCAATCCAGGATCGCTCCAGCCTTACTCACCTTCCGAACCTTTTGCGGTCTATCCGTCGCCTGTCGGCGTCCGTGCGCGGTGGACTGCCGAACATATCGATCTGACCATAACGAAGTAAACTTTTCAGGATGAACAACCCCGCAAAAATCGGCCCCAATTCCATCATACAGACCGTTGCAGCACTCGAAGCCATGTTTGGCGGAAAAGAAGCTGAAGCCATCCTCACGCGCGCAGGCCAGGGGCACTGGATCGGCAACCTGCCGAGCGAAATGACCGATGAATCGAAGTTCCACGCCCTTGCCAGAGCACTTCTCAAGGAAATCGGAGAACAGAAAACCGCGACAATCCTTGAAGATTCGGGAAGGCGCACCGCAGCATACCTCCTCAGGGTCAGGATCCCGGGGTTTTTCCAGAAAATCCTCAAACCGCTCCCGCCCGGTCCGGCATTCAGACTCCTGCTGTTTGCCATCAGCAAAAACGCCTGGACATTCGCCGGAAGCGGAGAGTTCAGGTACACTTCCGGGAAACAGCCCGTCATAAGCGTAAAAGTCACCTGTCCGAGCCAGCCTGTCGTCGGCAACTTCTACCTCGGGACCTTCGAGGCCCTGCTCGAAGCGCTGGTGAACCCGAAAACGACCATCAAAGCATCGATCAGAAAGGAAAGCGGAGCCATCCTCTGCACCTACACCTGCACGATCTGAAGGCAACAGGCAAGAGATACAAACAGCAAGCGGGCTTGATCGCCCGCTTGTTTTATTTTCTTTCTTTGTCTCGGTACCGCCTTACTGCCAGCCGCCGACGATCTCGAAGATCTCACGGTCGCCGATCGGGACGGGCACCGAGGATTTCGTCCCCTTCGAAAGAATATCCTCGGCAATCTCGAGGTAGGGCTTCAGGCAATCCGCCTTGCCTTCCTCGCTGTCGTCCATTGCGAAGAGGGTCTTGCCGGCAAAACGGCTCTTGCGGATAAGCTCATGGTAAGGGACCTTGGCAAGCAGCCGTGTACCGACTTTTTCGGCGAACTGGTCTAGCATGTTGGTGCCGCCGCCTTTCGCGTAATCGACCCTGTTGGCCACGATACCGGCAAGCTTGACCTTGTAGCGGACGCTTTTCTGCTGGATAGCCATGCAGAGACGGTTTGCCGCGAAAATGCTGTCGAAATCGTTTGTCGCAATGATGATGGCATAATCCGCATAGTTCAGGGGAGCACTGAACCCGCCGCAGACGACGTCGCCGAGAACATCAAAAAGGATGACGTCGTATTTGTCGTAGAGGCCGAACTCCTGGAGGAGGGTGACCGCTTCGCCCACGACGTAACCGCCGCAGCCGCTGCCTGCCGGCGGACCGCCAGCCTCGAGGCCGTCGATGCCTGCAAAGCCTTTTTCGATGATATCTTCAGGACTCAGTTCCTCGTGGTGGAAATCCACCTCTTCAAGCGCTTCGATCACGGTTTTCTGCAGCTTCCCGGTAATGGGAAAGGTACTGTCGTGT
>CAIYPU010000038.1 GCA_903928225.1 uncultured Chlorobiaceae bacterium | reverse complement strand
GCGTTCGACCCGGCCATGCGCGACAAGCTGATGAAACTGAACCCCAAGGCGTTCAAGAACATCGTCGGTCGCATGCTGGAGGCCAGCGGACGCGGCATGTGGTCGGCAGATCCTGACACGATCGAGAAGCTCCAGGAGATCTACTCCGACCTGGAAGACCGCCTGGAAGGCATCGAGGTCTGACCTCACGGCATTCCAAAGGAGGACGGACTTTCCTGTCCGCCATTCATTAGCGGGTTTTCTGGCCAACCGTTGACTGGCAGGTTGGAAAACCCGCCCTTCGTTCAAAAACAGCAAGAGGCGGTCTCAACATGATAACCGAGACCGCCTCTTGCTGTTTTCACCCCCCCCTTCCCAGTGAACGGCATCTTCCAGGTCAGCATGATAATCCTCGAAAAATTATCGGGTCAGGTGGTCGCCCGATCCATTTTTTCAGGTTTCGAGTCACCTGGTGACGTATATAGAGCGCACTTATAGCCATTCAACCGCGCCACAGACAAATCCCGCCTTAGATTTCAGCTTCTGTTTGGATATATTTACCCATCGCCCCAGTACCGTTTTCAATGCACACTCGAAAGAAATCAATTACACGCGACCTGCTTCGCGTCCTGGAGATAGCACTGTTTTTTGCCGTCTCGGTGCTTGGCTATGGCTTGCTCGCCAAAACCTCCACGTCAGGGGCCAGGTCGAAACCCCGCAACCATCCTGCAGATATCCGGAACACCCTCCTGACGAACGGCGTCGATCGGGCGCTCAGGATATTTCCGGCCATGGTCATCTCACCTGCAAGAACCGCTCTTTCCGAAAAACTGCATCCTGCGACCGGATGCGTGCCGCCAATCGATGTGGCGCATCGCCGTGATCATCGAATGCTGCATGACCTGCCTGCCGATCACGATATCGACAGCGTGTCAGCAGGAACTTCACCATCTCCTCACCTCCCCTTCAACCTCCTCCAGCAGAATCCTGTGCTCCTGGTATAGCATCTGTCCAGGCGATCTGTCCTGAGACATGCTGCGACGCATAACGGCGCGTGACGGAAGCTGCCTGATCCCTCAGGCAGATCATTCATGTTTTATGTCAGGACGGTGAGCGTTTGACGAAGCGACCACATCATGTCGCCAGACCTGAGCTACTGAAACCCGATCAACAACAGGATGTAACTCATGAAATTTCTCTTCATCACGATGGAGCCCACGAACAACAGCGCCCTCAAATCCGCGGCCGCTGAACTGAACCGTGAGTTCCAGATCGACCTTGAAGTTTCGATGTTCAACCTCGGGCTGAACCATGGCCCCCAGATCTGGGCAAGGCTGGAAAAAGAGGTCCCGTCAGCCGACTTTATCTTCGGATCGATGCTCTTCAGTGAAGAGATCGTCAGGCCCCTCGAACTGATCCTCGAAAATGCGGCGTGCCCGGTCTGCATGATCACCAGCAACCCGGCACTGATCAACCAGACGCGAGTCGGCCGTTTCACGATGCAGAAACCGAAGGAGGACGAAAAACAGCAGGGCATCTTCAGGCAGTGGGCGTCGAAGCTCAAACCGACCCACAGCAACGGAGAGGGGGGGCGCCAGATCGCCATGGTGCGCAACGTCGGCAAACTCATGAAGCACCTGCCGGGAAAGGCGAAGGATATCCATACCTTCATTTCTGCCCACCAGTTCTGGCTGAACGGTTCGCAGGAAAATATGGAACGATTCCTTTCCCTGCTGGTTGACCGTTACGTTCCGGGCTGGCAAGGTAAACTCCCTCAGGAAGATCCGCTCTTTTATCCCGATGCGGCAATATGCCACCCTGAAGCGACTGAGCCTTTTTTCTCATCTACGCACTTTCTGGGGTGGCTGAAACAGAACAAACCGCACTTTAACACAGGACTGGTCGTAATTCTTGCCATGCGCTCGACAGTATTGAGCAAAAACATGGCGCACCTTAACTATCTGATACACTCATTGGAATCAAAGGGAATCAAATGCTGCATCGCTTATAGCGGTGGTCTTGATTTTCGTCCGGTTCTCGACCGGTTTTTCAACTCTGAAATACCCGGTTCACTGAAGCCGGCACTGTTGATCAATGCTACAGGATTTTCGCTTGTCGGCGGCCCTGCTGAAAACAAGGCCCCAGAAGCGATAGCAGTTTTGAAAAAGCTCGATATCCCCTGCCTTAATCTTATTCCTCTTTCATTCCAGCCCATTGAGCAGTGGCGAGAAAGCAATCTTGGACTGACACCACTTCAAACAGCTTTGAGTGTTGCTGTGACCGAGCTGGACGGATCAATAGAACCTCAGATCTATGCCGGGACTGAAACCGGGAGTGAACGGACTATTGCGCTTGAAGCTGAAGTAAACATTATTGCTGAACGAGTTCATCGGTTTCTCAGACTGCAGGATAGAGCTCCCGGTAACAAGAAAATTGCCATTATTCTTTTTAATTTTCCCCCTAATCTCGGCAATGCCGGTACGGCCGCTTATCTCAACGTTTTTGAGAGCCTGCACCGGCTGCTGCTTGAGATGAAAGCTGCAGGCTACAGTGTGGATGTTCCGGAAACAACTGAAGCATTGAGAGATCGACTGCTTGAAGGTAACCGGCTTGTATATGGAACCGATGGCAATGTTGATGGTCATTTGACTGTTGAAGAGTACCGAAAACTCTTTCCTGCCTATGAGGGGATAGAACCTTTCTGGGGAGACGCTCCCGGTGAAATTCTCAATGACCGGACCCGCTTTCATATTCTCGGCTGCTCACTGGGAAATATTTTTATCGGCCAGCAGCCAAGTTTTGGATATGAGCGCGATCCGATGCGCCTGCTTATGGCTAAGGATGCCGCGCCGAACCATGCATTTGCCGCATTCTATACATGGATTGAACATTGCTTCAACGCCGATGCCGTGCTTCACTTCGGAACACATGGCGCACTTGAATTTATGCCAGGCAAACAGGTTGGACTTTCAAGCTTGTGCTGGCCGAAAAGACTGATTGGCGCTCTTCCTAACTTTTACTGCTATTGCGTCAATAATCCGAGCGAAGGAGCGATTGCCAAACGTCGCGGATTTGCCACGCTTGTCAGCTACCTTTCGCCTCCACTGGAACATGCCGGACTCTACAAGGGTTTGCGCAAACTTAAAGATCTGGTTGCAGGGTACAGGAACAATCCATCAGATGACCTGCTTGATGAGATCAAGGAGCTGGCAACAGCTCTTGAAATTGACATCGACCAGAACAGTTTGCCCGTTCAAGATTTCCTCACAAGACTGAAAAGTGAGCTTTACCTGATT
>CAIYPU010000037.1 GCA_903928225.1 uncultured Chlorobiaceae bacterium | reverse complement strand
GGCTGGCAGGTTTTCGCCGGATTGATCGTCAGCCCTTCGCGCTCTTTGATCTCTTTTGTCGTGTGTCTTAATAGCATGGTACTGTAATCTCCTTATCGTTACTGTGTGACATAGCTGGCTTCCAGCGGATCGGCTTCCGCCTGTTCCCACGGGGCCTTGATGAGCTTCCATACGGGATTGTTGACCATGCGGTCGATATCCTTGTAAAAGTTCACCGCACCTTCAAATCCGGTGTATGGTCCGCCGTAGTCATAGCTGTGGAGCTGCTTGAGCGGCACTCCCATTTTCTGGACCACATATTTTTCCTTGATGCCGGCGCAGAAAATATCGGGTTTGTAGAGCTCGATAAGCTTTTCGGACTCATAGTGGCTTACGTCGTCGATAACCAGCGATTTTCTCTGCATCTGCTTCATCATGCCTTCGTAACCGTTCATTTCGAGGCCTTTCGCCTTGAGTTCCTCGATTTCGGCTTCGGTCTTCCTCGGGTTGTAGAGCTCCGGGTCGGCCGTTACCTTGAGTTCCTCGATGTTCTTGCTGTCGGCGTCGATCTTGATGCCCGGCAGGACCTGGCGGCCTTCATAGTCGTCGCGGTGGGCGAACTCGTAACCAGCCGCAATCGTGGTCATTCCAAGCTCACTGAAGAGGTCCTGGTAGTGGTGGGCGCGCGACCCGCCAACGAACAGCATGGCGGTCTTGCCTTCAGTCCTCGGGCGGATTTCTTCGATGACAGCCTTCACTTTCGGCATCTCTTCAGCGATAACCGCTTCGATTTGTGCCTTCAGTTCGGCATCGTCGAAGTATTCGGCTATCTTGCGCAGCGATTTCGCGCTCGATTCCGCGCCGACGAAGTTGACTTTCATCCATGGGATACCGTATTTGGTTTCCATCATGTCGCCCATGTAGTTGATCGACCGGTGGCACAGGATCACGTTGAGGTCAGCCACATGCGCGTTCTCGATCTGTCCGACCGTCGAGTTGCCGCTGAACGAGGCAACCAGGGTAAGGCCGCACTTTTCGAAGATGCGTTCGATCTCGAAGGCGTCGCCGCCGATGTTGTATTCGCCGAGCAGGTTGATCTTGAATTTCCCTTCGGCAGGTTTGCTGTTGCGTCCGACCATATGCTTGAACACGCCGTTGTTTGCGATGTGGTGGCCGGCCGACTGGCTGACACCGCGGTAGCCTTCGCAGCTGAAACCGAACACATTGCAGTCTCCGAGCTTTTCTTTCATCTCTCTTGCCGCGGCATGGACGTCGTCGCCGATAAGCCCGACCGGACAGGTCGAGAAGATGGCGATCGCCTTCGGGTGGAAGAGATCGTATGCTTCCTGGATAGCCACTTTCAGCTTCTTTTCACCGCCGAAAACGACGTTTTCTTCCTGCATGTCCGTCGAAAAGCAGTAGGTGATGAAATTTTCATGTTCCGGGCTTTCCGGCCTCGTCTGGTTGCGGCGCGTCAGCCAGCTGTAGAAGCTGCAGCCGATCGGGCCATGAGTGATGTTGACGATGTCGCGGGTAGGACCGAGCACAACGCCTTTGCAGCCCGCATAGGAACAGCCCCTCTGGGTTATGATGCCCGGAACGGTACGGACATTCGCCTGAACTTCAGGGATCGTTTCCGGGTCGTTGATCACGATCGACTTGCTGCGTTTTTTGGCAACCTTCGACGGGTATTTGTCGATCAGTTCCTGTTTGATCGCAGCAGGATCTTGATAGATACTTTTTGCCTCCATTGTTAACTCTCTCCGTTTACACCTTGTGATAGTTGTTCTCCTGTTACCGTCAAGACGGTTCCTGTTCAGTTCAATGCTTCGTCACCCTCTTCTCCGGTCCTGACCCTGACGGTTTCAAGGATCGGGGTGACA
Organism: uncultured Chlorobiaceae bacterium; assembly: GCA_903928225.1. Classification (GTDB taxonomy): domain Bacteria; phylum Bacteroidota; class Chlorobiia; order Chlorobiales; family Chlorobiaceae; genus Chlorobium. The sequence continues at coordinate 4,081 of CAIYPU010000037.1, read as the reverse complement.
AAAATCTTGCCGTCGCCGGGTTTGCCTGTCTGGTTCGTTCTGATGATCGTATCGATCGCCATCTGGCAGAGTTCGTCCGGCACAACAACGGTGAGAATCCTTTTGGCGACAAGTCTCGGTGCGTTGCCGAGCTGTGCTATGGCTTCGGGATGGCCTTCCTCGGCGCCATGCAGGATGTCGAAATGCACCTGGCCCCTGCCTCTTCCCATAACCCTTCCGGTTGCCGTGAATGCCGGTATTCCCGCATCGACGAGCGCTTTCTTGGTTTCGTTCACCTTGTTGATGCGTATGACTGAAATGATCTCTTTCATCAGGCCTCCTTCGCTGCCATCACAGCTTCGGTTTCTTTCGTACCGGAACTGATGGTGTAGACCTCCTCGACAGCCGACACGAAAATCTTGCCGTCGCCGAATTTGCCGTCAGGGCCGGACTTTGCATTTTCGAGGATCGCGCGGATCACGAAATCCTTGTCCACATCGGGTACGACCACGAAAAGCATCTCTTTCGGAAGTTCATCGTAAACGACATCGCCTACTCGCAAACCGCGCTGCTTGCCTCGTCCGACCACCGAAATTTTCGTGACGGCCGGGTATCCTGCATCGAGCAGCCCCTGCATGACCTCATGTACCTTTTCCGGCCTGACGATTGTCCTGATCATTAACATGTGTTTGTTCTCCTTTTTACTTTGGTGCTGTTATGGCGCTTCCTCCACACTCCAGTTTCTCTGGTCGGAAGGGCCGGGTTTATTAGGAAATCAGTTGGCGATACCGTATTCGATCAGGAGCGACTCGAGCTCGTCGATCGTAAGCGGCTTCGGGATGACGAACATGTCATTCTGATCGATCTTGTTGGCCAGGGCCCTGTATTCGTCAGCCTGGGTATGTGTCGGGTCGAAGTCGATAACGGTCTTCCTGTTGATCTCTGCGCGCTGGACCATGTTGTCGCGGGGCACGAAGTGGATCATCTGCGTGCCGATCCTGCGGGCCAGCTCTTCGATCATCTCACGTTCGTTGTCAACTTTCCTGCTGTTGCAGATGAGGCCGCCGAGACGCACACCGCCTGCGTCGGCATACTTCAGGATGCCTTTGCAGATGTTGTTTGCCGCATACATGGCCATCATTTCTCCGGAACAGACGATATAGATCTCTTCAGCCTTGCCGTCGCGGATAGGCATGGCGAAACCGCCGCACACGACGTCACCGAGCACGTCATAGAATACATAGTCGAGGTCCCATTCGTCGTCGTAAGCTCCAAGCTGTTCAAGAAGGTTGACCGAGGTGATGATACCGCGGCCCGCACAGCCGACACCAGGTTCCGGTCCGCCGGATTCGGTGCAGCGGGTCATTTTGTATCCCTCTTTTATGATGTCTTCGAGTTCGACTTCTTCTCCCTCCTCGCGCAGGGTATCGAGTACCGTTTTCTGCTGGAGACCACCGAGAAGAAGACGTGTCGAGTCGGCTTTCGGGTCACAGCCGACCACCATGACTTTCTTTCCCATTTCAGCGAGACCTGCGACGGTGTTCTGTGTCGTGGTCGATTTGCCGATGCCGCCTTTACCGTAGATAGCAACCTTTCTCATAGTTGTACTTATTTAGGTTATCGTTATTGTTGGTGATAAATATTCAGGCAAACTTGCTTGATGTCCTGAATAGTTCTGTCAATTATTTGCAAAACGCGTGCCACAGGTTGGGTTTTTCCGGAGAAAAAATCGAAAGATGGGGGGAGATGTCGTTTGAAGCTTGTTTTACAAGAGGTTACGAATTATTGGAAGGCGATATTTTTTTCAGGGGATCAGGCAGGGTAGTGAAATACCGTAATCAGGGGATGTGAAGATACCTACATTCGTGTAGGGAATGGCTGTATGCTACATTTATGTGGGAAATAACGGGTCTTCCTCCGGGCGGCACTTTTCTTTTTCAGGCATTATCGGTAACCTGTTCCGAATATTGATCAAACCGTTGTTTCAATCGGGGATGCCATGAAAACTGATTCAGTTAAAGAGCTGTTTGACCGTTCGGTCGAGAGGTATGACAAGAACAGGCAGTTGCTTATTCCCTGTTTCGATGCATTTTACCGGACTGCAACCGAACTCGTTCCGTTCAAGTCGGCCCATGCTTTCAGCGTGCTCGATCTCGGCGCGGGGACCGGACTTCTGTCGATGATGATTGCCGATCGCTTTCCCCATGCCTGTTTTACCCTGATGGATATTTCGGGCGACATGCTCATGAAGGCACGCGAACGTTTTTCCGGGCAATCCAGCCGTTTTTCTTTTATAGTCCAGGATTATGCCGCAGATCTGCAGGGATCATTCGATCTTGTGGTTTCCGCGCTTTCCATTCATCATCTTGAAGACGAGCGGAAAGCGGAACTGTTCAGATCGGTATGCGGGGTCCTCAAAACCGGAGGCATGTTCATCAACGCCGACCAGGTAAGAGGGCAGACCGGAGAGATCGACCGCATCTACCGCGAAACGTGGATAAGGCAGGTGCTGGAAAGCGGTATCACGCAGGAGGATTTCGCGGCGGCCAGGGAAAGGATGAAAGCCGACCGGATGGGCACCCTCGAAGACCAGCTCGGGTTTCTGCGGACAGCCGGGTTCAGGGATGTGAACTGCTGGTACCAGCATTACAGTTTCGCTGTCTTTTCGGGCCGCAAATAAAGCTTTCTCATGCTTATGCATGTTTGCGGGAAATAATACAAAAAAGTAGGAAACCTGCTGAAATTGTATGGCTACTGTTTTTTATTTCATGCAGTTATTTTGTCTTTTCGTTTGCCTGAGTTTCGCCAAGCCCCTGTTCCTGAATCATTTTCAGATTGCTCACGGCAAGTTCGTTGCCCTGTTCAGCGGCCAGCTTGAACCATTTTATGGCTTCGTTGTAATCCTGTTTTACACCCTGCCCCTCTGCGTACATGGTTCCGAGGTTATTCTGTGCCAGGTCGAGCCCCTGCTCCGCGGCAAGCATGAACCACTTTATGGCTTCGCTGAAATCCTGTTTCACCCCCTCGCCGAGAAGGTACATCGTCCCGAGATTGTTCTGCGCAAGATCGAGGTTCTGCTCTGCCGACAGCTGGTACCATTTGAGCGCTTCATCATAATCTTTTGTTACGCCGAGACCATTCTGGTAAAGGTATCCAAGGTTGTTTTCCGCCATGTCGAGCCCCTGTGCAGCGGCGATTTTAAACCATTTCGATGCTTCGGCATAGTCCTGGGGCATACCCTGGCCCTGGGCATACATGGTGCCGATATTGTTTTCCGCCAGCGGCAGGGCCTGTGATGCTGCGAGTTTATACCATTTGAGCGCTTCGGAATAATCCTGGCTGACGCCATCACCGTTACGGTACATTTCGCCGATATTGTTCTGTGCCATGGGATGGCCCTGAGCGGCAGCGAGCCTGTAATATTTCATGGCTTCAGTGTAGTTTTTCCGTACTCCCTGTCCGAAATGGTAGAACAGTCCGAGGCTGTTCTGCGATTCCGCATCACCTTTCAATGCTTTTTGCCTGAGATCAGTTATTTCTTGAGATGTGGGAACTGAGCCAATTGAATTTGCCGGAGCAAAGGCCACAAGTAGCGTAATAAGTCCGATAATGAAGTATTTCATTGATGCTGTTTAATGTTATTTCCCTATTTCCGATGTGCATTCAGGGCAGCGGGTCGCCTTGAGCGGCACACTGGAGAAGCAGTATGGGCATTCCTTTGTCTCAGGCGACGCCGGTGGTGCCGGTTTTTCCCTTCGCAACGTATTGATGCCCTTGACCAGCAGGAATACGGCGAAAGCCATGATCAGGAAGCTGATCAGTGAATTGAGGAACAGACCGTAACCGATCGTTACCGCGCCGGCAGAGTGTGCATCGGCCAGCGATGAGTAAGGACCGGGGTTTTTTGCTCCATCCCTGAGGAGGATGTAGAGGTTGGAAAAATCGATTCCGCCAATCAGAAGGCCGAGGGGCGGCATCATGATCTGTGAAACAAGTGCGGTCACGACATTTCCGAATGCACCGCCGATGATGATGCCGACAGCCATATCGATCATGTTGCCTTTCATGGCAAATTCCTTGAATTCCTTGAACATAACCGGTT
>CAIYPU010000036.1 GCA_903928225.1 uncultured Chlorobiaceae bacterium | reverse complement strand
TACGATGCAGTTGAGCGAAGTGGCTTCCGCCTCATTTCGATCCGGGTCCATGTCATCCCAGGCGATATGGCATTTCTTCAGCATGATCGGCTCCTTCAATGTCACATATTCGGAATGGAACAGATCGTGGATCTGCGAGGGTGAAAGCTCTTCACCGGTCCTGTCCGCCACGGCCTGCACTGCCTCGGCGAAATCGGGCTGCATCCATTTCGGGATCTGGATACCGTAATCGGTCTCAAGGACATAGGCCATTCCGCCCTTGCCGGACTGGCTGTTGATGCGCACGATCGCCTCGTAGTTGCAACCGACATCGCGAGGATCGATTGGCAGGTACGGTACGGACCAAAGCCCGCCGTTCGACTGGGAAATCGCTTTCATGCCCTTGCTGATCGCGTCCTGGTGCGAACCGGAAAATGCCGTGTAGACCAGCTCACCGGCGTATGGATGGCGAGGGTGAATATCCATTCGGGTACATTTCCGGTAAACGTCCCGGACCCTCGGCAGATCGGTGAAGTCCAGCCCCGGATCGACCCCCTGGCTGAACAGGTTCAGCGCCATGATGACGATATCCATGTTGCCGCAACGCTCTCCGTTGCCGAAAAGCGCCCCCTCGACGCGGTCTGCGCCGGCCATGACGGCAAATTCTGCTGCAGATACGGCTGTTCCCCGGTCATTGTGGGTATGAACGCTGATCAGTACCGAATCACGGCTCCTGACGTTCCGGCAGAACCATTCTATCCTGTCCGCATAGATATTGGGCTGCGACATTTCTACGGTCGATGGCAGGTTCAGGATGACTTTGTCTTCCGGTGACGCGCCCCAGGTGTCCATGACGGCATGGCATACTTCCAGCGCATAGTCGAGCTCGGTACCGGTAAAACTTTCCGGGCTGTACTCGAACCTGATGCCGGGATTGCCGCTCTTGTCCTTGAGGCGCCTGACCAGCGATGTGCCTTCGATGGCGATCGCCTTGATCTCTTCCCTGTTCTTGCGGAACACCACGTCGCGCTGAAGGGTCGAGGTCGAGTTATACAGGTGGACGATGGCGTTTTTCGCTCCGCTGATAGCGTCGAAAGTCTTGCGGATCAGGTGTTCCCTTGACTGCGTCAGCACCTGGATCGAGACATCGTCAGGTATGAGCTGCTTTTCTATCAGGCGCCTGACAAACGCGAACTCCGTCGCAGAAGCTGAAGGAAAACCAACCTCAATCTCCTTGAACCCGACCGAGACGAGAAGCTGGAACATCGCGACCTTTTCATCGACGCTCATCGGCACCGGAAGGGCCTGATTGCCGTCCCTCAGGTCGACGCTGCACCAGATGGGCGCTTTCGTGATGCTCCTGTCCGGCCATGTACGGCCGGAAATCGCTACCGGCGGGTATGCCGTATATTTCTGGAAGTTCATAGTTTTCACTGCTTCATCCTCTCCTTTTGTCCATTAAACGAAAAAAGCCTCCAACCCTTAAGGGATGGCGGCTTCCAAACTGTTTTTTTTCTGACTGTGCAGAACAAACTTAGAAAAAAGTCCCCACCCTCCGAGCGAACAAACCCGGTAGTAGTAGCCCGAGGCTGTTCTGGGTAAAGATATTCCTGTTGGTTCTGCGCATCTCTGTTCTTGTTGATCGTCTGCTGCTCGAAAGAGCTTATGCACTCAAAATAAAAAAATGGTTATTGCCTGCAATGGGTTAATGAACATTTTATGAAGTCGCAAAGTTCCGTCAGAATTTTCTGACGGCAACCAGCTCGATGATCTTCTGCCCGCCGGTGCCGAACAGCCTGAGCCTGCCGTCCACGGTCGAATAGCTTGCAACCTTCCGGATCGCATCGAGAAACATCCGCTCCCTTTCCATGAGCGGTGAAGGACAGGCGATCCGCGTAATCAGCAGCGAACCGAAACTCAGCCGACCGGCAATCATGGTATAGGAACCGCTCAGGTGGTTGCAGCCGGTTGAACCGCTGAACTGCCCCCCCCTGGAAAGCAACAGATAAAAATCGAGTTTCTGCCCGGGAAGAAATCCGGTTTTTGCGCCGTTTACCTCGACTACCCGCCACGCAGTGTTCAGTATCGAAGGAACCGAAGCCGCAGGCTTTGCTGGCTGGACAGCCTTTTCAGAGCTGCATCCGCCAAACAGTCCTGTTGATAACGCCCATAGTACGACGGTGATTGCATGACGATTTTTACCCATGGTACCGCAAAATTCAAAGATTCTGAACAGGCATTGTCGAGTTGTCCAACCAAGGTAAGGAATTACCGGCCGAGAAACCAACGTCCGCATGATACTGGCCGCCGACACCGGGCCTGATGGCCCGACGCCCCGGACAGATTCCGTTTTGGAGAATTCGCTGCCTGCGTACCCATAAAACCGTAGTTGCGATTATCGGGAACAAATCATGCAGAACGCCTCAGTTTTCGGATTGCAGCGCGGCTATCCGCGATTCGATGGGTGGATGGCTGCTGAACAGCGCCATCATCCCGCCGCCGGCAATACCGCTTGCAGCCATTGCCTTTGGCAATTGACCGGCATCAATACTTCCCAGCACACGCAAAGCATCGATCATCGGACGCCGGTCGCCCATCAGGGACGCCGCACCGGCATCCGCACGGTATTCCCGCTTGCGCGAAAAGTACATGACAACAATACTTGCAAGAATGCCAAACATGATTTCAAACACAATGCTGCTGATCAGGTAACCCAAGCCGGGCCCGCTCGATTCTTCATCTCTGCGCAGAAAGCTGTCTATCGCGTAGGCGGCTGCACGTGAAAGGAAAACCACGAAGGTATTGACCACGCCCTGAATCAGAGTCAGGGTCACCATATCGCCGTTTTGAATGTGAGCGACCTCATGGGCCAGCACTGCCTCCACCTCTTTTCGGCTCATGCTCTGCAGTAATCCGGTCGATACCGCTACCAGCGACCTTGACTTGCTTGGGCCGGTGGCAAAAGCGTTGGGGGCACCATCATAGACGGCTACCTCGGGCATCGGCAATCCGGCTTTGTTTGACAGCCTCCTTACCGTCTCGAGAAGCCATGATTCGTCCTGGCTGCCCGGTTGCTCGATAACTCTGGCCCCAGTGCTCCATTTCGCCATCGTTTTCGACATCATCAGCGATATGAAGGAGCCGCCGAAACCGATCAGGGCGGCAAACGCGAGCAACATGCCCATGTTCAAACCGTTGCCTGCCAGAAAGCGGTCGATCCCCAGAATACGGGCGCTGATCGACAGCACAAGCATAACCGCAATATTGGTCAATAAAAACAGCACTATTCGCTTCATTCTGTTCCTCCGGATTGTCTCTTTTATCTGTTTGTTCGGATTGTGATTTCTATAACGTTGCATATACCGGCAAAGACGTCGCTTTTCATCATTCCATGCGGCGCCGCAGATGTTAAGTTCCCGTTATTTTCGAAGATGTTATGGAAAAACAATCAGAAGTCCTCAAGAGTTCGCACTTTTTCATTCCCGATAATCGCACGGCTTTTACGGCTCTTGATCATGTTTTCTGCCTCTCATGCCGATGCACGTGAAACATAATGCTTTATGAACACCTGCCCCAGGGACGATAGCGTGACGTATAACCCCGTTCTTTTGTATTGTGGAATTCAAGCCGACGATCAGGGACGGATGATATGCCGGTGTAATACCGGTCACCCGACACGGAATAGAGAAGGTACAGGGAACCGCCTCCCGGTACTGTTGATGACTTCGGCATTGGAATGTGTTTTTCAGGAGCAAACAGTAAAAGAAAAAGGCAGAAGCACCGATCAGTACTTCTGCCTTTTTTCTTGCTCCGCGAGTAGGATTCGAACCTACAACCCTGCGGTTAACAGCCGCATGCTCTACCGTTGAGCTATCGCGGAATTTCAGCGGCAATCTGCTTGCCGATGGGCTGTTAATATACATCTGTTTTTTTTTTATACAAACCGTCGAACCGATTTTTTTGTTTTTTTCATCCCGACAGACCCGCCAACCGTTTTCATTTTCGATAATAAATTTTGTACATTGGTTTTCCTTTACTGAAAAGAGAGCGTATGCATAAAGAAAAAGGAGTGATAGGGCTTCAGGTCGACAGCCTGGTCGAGGGCACGAATGAACTTGTCTTCACCTGCGACGCGGCTGATTTCAATGACCGGCAGCTCATCGACGCCGGGTTCGGGAAAAACATCAGGGTCGAAGTATCGGCTGAAAAAAGCGAAACCGAAATAACCGTCTCGATCAGGACATCGGCTGAAGCCGATCTTTCCTGCGACATCTGTCTCGCGCCGGTACCGACAAAGCTGACCGGAACCTACCGGATTTTTTATGTCTACAATGATCATGCGGAAAGGGACACTGACGGGAACGACGATTACAGGCTCCTGGAAAGAACGGCGGAAACCATCGACATAACCGAGGACGTCCGCGAAACCCTGCTGCTTTCTCTGCCGATGAAGGTAACCTGCACGGACAATCCGGAATGCAGGATATACCCCGGCTCAAGTGAGGATACACAAATTGATGACGGGGATAAAAGCCGGTGGCTGGAGTCCCTTGAAAAGTTGAAAAACAAGTATCGTTAACCGACAATAACAAGAGGACACTCATGGCGAACCCTACTAATAAAATGTCCAAATCCAGAAGGGATAAAAGACGCGCCCAGTTCAATGCCCGCACCAAAGCGGCCAACACCGTCATCTGCCCCAACTGCGGCGAGCCGACGCTTCCGCACCGTGCATGCCAGCATTGCGGCCAGTACCGCGGCAGGACTGTTGTAAACAAGTTGTCAAAAAGCTAACAAGATCATATTCCCGACATGTTGACCATCGCCGTTGACGCCATGGGCGGAGACCATGCACCCGAATGTGTGGTTGAAGGTGTTGTTAAGGCTCTGCAGGAAAGCAGCAACAGGTTTGAAATCATCCTCATCGGTCAGGCGGAAAAGGTAGAACCGCTTCTTGCGGCCCATGACACAGCCTCACTGAACCTGCGGTTCATGCATGCCCCTGAAGTCGTCACGATGGACGATATTCCGGCCACGGCCGTCAAAGCCAAGCAGGATTCATCGCTCGTCAGGGGACTCCAGCTCTGCAAGGCGAAACAGGCCGATGCTTTCGTGAGCGCAGGCAATACCGGAGCGCAGATGGCGGCGTCCCTGTTCGTGCTCGGCCGTCTTCCCGGCGTTCTCAGGCCTACGATTTACGCCTACTTCCCCCGCATCCAGGAGGGACTCACCAATATCGTGGATGTCGGCGCGAATGTGGATTGCAAACCGGAAAACCTGGTCCAGTTCGCTGAAATGCTGACGATATACCAGCGTTACGGCGCAGGCATCGAAAAGCCGATGACCGGGCTTCTGAATATCGGCGAAGAGGAGACAAAAGGTTCCGAAACGCTCAAACAGGCGTACAGGCTCCTCAAGGAGGCCGACAGCAAGGGAAAGGTCAATTTCATCGGCAATATCGAAGGGCACGATATCCTGAAAGGCCATGCAACCATCGTGGTCTGTGACGGGCTTGTCGGCAACACCATCCTGAAATTCGGCGAAAGCATCCCCGAATTCATCGGGGCGCTCCTGAAACAGTCTCTCGAACAACATCTCGTGTCAGGCCAGATCGACCAGAATACCGCCAAGCTGACATCCTCCATGTTCAAAGGAATGTTGGAACCTTTCGACGTCGAAAAGTTCGGCGGTGTCCCGTTCCTGGGCGTTGACGGCATCTCCATCGTCGGTCATGGACGGTCCTCCTCGCGGGCGATCAAGAACATGATCTACATGGCGGAACACATGGTCGAGAAAAAGGTCAATCAGCATATCGCGGAAGTCCTGGCAGAAGAGTGATGCCTGGACTTCGTCCCCTCCGGCAAACCAGGCAGCGAACCTGCCCCTGCTGGTTATTTTTATATCCTGCACGTCAATAACTGCAAACAACGCATGAAAGCAGCAATAACGGCCACTGCCAAATACCTTCCCGACAGCATACTGAG
>CAIYPU010000035.1 GCA_903928225.1 uncultured Chlorobiaceae bacterium | reverse complement strand
TTACCAGGATTCTCCAAATCACAGGCTCCAGACCCTCGTTTCACATGCTGGCATCCCGGAGACCGGGAAGTTCCACCGTGCACTCGCGGATGCAGAAATGACGGCGCACCTGTGGATGTCGATGATCGGACGGATCCGCAGGCAATACGGTATTACGGAAGTATTTTTCGACCAGTTGAGCGAACTTTCGAGAATCGACAAGCTCTATACCCACCGTTATCTTACCTTGCTGGCAAAGGGACGAGAGGTTTCAGGAGGCTGATCAGCCAAGGTAAACATATTCAGCGCAAATAATTATAGGGAAAAACTATCAGATGGAGAATGTCCTGAATTGCCTCTCTAACGGGCAGAGACTCCGTACAGGGAGCAGTGTATGTTTGCTTGTCGGTCCCCGATCAGCTATAGCAGTCTTCTCGATGCCCGGCAGAAAGCCTCGGTGATCATGCCAAGTAAACCACCGTTTTATGAGGAGCTTCTTCAGGCTATCTCCGCAGTCAGACCACTTGAGGAGCTTTATTGGTGCAATACAGGATTGCCGGTATCCGGATTGGCGCTGAGTGTAGGTTCAGATGCGACCTTCGAAAATATGATGGCAGTATTTTTACTGTTTCAAAGCGCTCTGTTTCAGTACGTGTCGTTTTGCGATGACGAACCCTGAAAGGTAGATCAGCAGGAATCCTGGAATGACCACGCTGAAAAACAGTATCTCATGGTGGGGAGTTTTGAGCTGTCCCGAGGTCCAGATCATCCAGACAAACACCGCCCATATTGGCGTTACAACCAAAAAGGTGATATTCCAGAGTTTTGTGAAGCTGTGGTTCATGATGTCGTGACAGGTTGTGTTGTTCGATCAGGTCGGGTTCGTTCCAGCTTCCGCCTTGAGCTTTATTTTCCGTTCGTGGCTTTTCTCGAGCCATATCCTCACCAGGTACTGGATTGCGTTGATGATATAGCTTGAATAGGCGACAGATGACCAGAATACAAGGCTTTCGTCAGAGTAGCCTTTCCATGCGAGAAAGAAGTAAAGGAAATGGAAAAAAGTTGCGACTGAGCTTCCAACGTCTTCCCAGAAGAACTCTTTCGAAAAAACCCAGTGCCCGAACAGGTCTTTTTCAAAGAACATGCCGGTGACGAAGAGGATGACAAAAAATATGGTCTTGAAGAGGATGGCAACGCTTATCCAGAAGAAATCTATCGACGCGAGATGGTTGGCATAGAGGACGTTCAGGGCGATTCCGCTGAGAAAAATGACGAACTGTACCGGGGCAAGCAGTATCTGGATTTCAGTCCAGACGGAAGCATTGCGTTTGGCAAGCTGTTCGGGAGTGTAGCGTGGCATGAGGTTTTTATCTTACAAACGAAGTTGAGAAAGACTCGGCCATAAGCGCAAAGCTTTGGTGAAAAGCGTTGCATGTGCTGATTATCACGAAATATAAAACAAGATATTGTGATTTTCAGCGATATTGTTTCCATTCTTTGCGTTACATGATATTGCCGAGTGTAAGGGAAATGGATGAAATTGACAAAAAAGACAATGGTGATGTCGTTATCTTTCACCGTCTGAAATTCTTTAACAAAACGCTTGAACCCATGTCCCTGCTGCAGGAGCTGTTCGAAGAATATACGGAGTGGTACAGAAGCCTTGCCCATGACAATGGCGTGCTGCCGAGGTCTCTTTCCGGAGTTGACGAAAGCGGCTCCCAGTTTATTTATCCACTTGATACCCTTGAGCTGCATCATATGGCCAGGAACAAATATATCCGGTACATTCTTGACGAACACAAGGCTGTCGCTTACGCTTATGGGGGAGTGGCCTTGAGGGGTGACAGCGAAACCGGCGAGGTCAGAGAGATTCTTGACATTGTGGCTGCGGATGCCAGACACTATATCCTGGGGCATTGGCGGGTTTACCGTGACGATAAAGGCGGGATCGAAGGTCTGGAATATCTGGGAACCAGGGATGGAGATGATCCGGAACAACATCCGGCAACCTGGTACCTCGCGGGCGCAATCCGCTTCAATGAATCAGAAAAATTGAAATACGGCACTATATGGAGTGACTCCAAATCCAGTGTCACCTATACCGGACGCAGCAGAGAAATCTGATCCGGATCATTGTTAACCGTTATGCTTCTCTGACGGCAACCAGTGCCGTGCCGAGTGTTTTTTCCAGCTCGCGTACTTTTTCGAGTTCATGATCGGTAAGATTTTCTGCCACGACATCGTAGCCGGAGTAGGATCATGTGCCCTGACTGCGTCGAGTTGGGCGGGAGTTAGTTTTGAAAGGCTTGAGAGCATGAATGGATCTCCGTTATATCCCGGTTTCGCCACCACATGGGGTTCCGGGACTGCCAATGTGCTCTCGATGCGTTTGTTTTAGTTTGATTAAGGCTGAATTCATGCCGTAACATAAGATGAATTTTGGAAAAAGTATGTGGGTTGTATGTATGATAAGTGTAGAGTGTATTGTTGGTATGCTCTGTATTTGCGAATCAGATTCAAATCATTACCAGCCTGTTTCATTCAGGCATCCATATGCTGCGTTTTTTTCAGATGGATCTGATAAAATCCGTTCTGCCCCTGTCCGGCCCATTTCCGCTCGAACCTTGTATTGAACTGAGGAGGTGCCGTGTGGTACTCAATATCGAAACCGGTTCCAACTGCCTGTGTCACGATCCATTTGGCGTATTTCTCGCTGTCAGTGACAATGAGCGCCTCTCCTTCATCAATCAGTCTGTTGTTGAGCAAACGCAGATAATCGGTTGAAAACAGCCTGTATTTGATATGTTTCCGTTTTGGCCACGGGTCGGGAAAGAGCGCATATACCCGTGAAAGGGAACGCGGTGCGAAGAGATCGCAGAACGCGTCTTTCGCGGATGACTGGAGAATACGGATGTTATCGACCTGCATGGTGGCAGCTTTTTTTGAAACACCGGTGATCAGGGAAGGTTTCTGTTCTATGCCGATGAAGGTCGTGTCGGGGTTCTCCCTGGCCTTTCTGATCAGATAATCGCCGTCCCCGAAGCCGATTTCTACCTCGATCGGTCCTTCAGGGCATATGCCCGAAAGGCGCGGCCTTTCGGGACCACCCATAACGATAAGGCTATTGTACAAAGCGATCGAGGAATCCATAAACTCAAGGATCATTGAAATTTGGTGCTATACTGGGAAATATACGGCATTTGGAGAAGAGGTGGTCCTGAAAGCGAATTTTCCTGTTGCGGCAATGGCGAAGGAAACCTGTATGCTGCCTGCAACTGCCATGAATGTCTGAATATAGCGTGAATGAAGGTTTCGGTTTATTACAGGAGGGAGCTATTCTTTTGTTGTGTTTGCCTGGAATAAAATTGTAAATTTATCGCTCCAAAAAAAGAAGTATGCTGCCGCGGCGGTTTTTTCGATACACTCACCGATTTGTTCTGAGAATCCTGAAAGGGCGGAAAGGTGAGATGTTGTGCCTGCGGTGCATATGTTCAATATTCAATCTTGAAACGGAGTCAGCAGTACATGGAAAACTCATCCCGCGTTCTCTGTAAAGCATTGCAGAGCAGGATTATGTCCGCAGAACAGGCCGCAGCGCTCATCCCTTCAGGGGTCAATGTCGGCATGAGCGGATTTACCGGTTCAGGTTACCCGAAATCGGTGCCGGCCGCGCTGGCCAGACGCATCGCGGAAACGAACAGGGAAGGCCAGAAGTTTCGTATCGGCGTCTGGACCGGAGCATCGACCGCACCGGAACTCGACGGCGTGCTCGCTGAAGCCGACGGGGTGGAAATGAGGCTCCCGTACCAGTCTGATCCGACCTGCCGTCGCCGTATCAACGAAGGGCGGATGGAGTATATCGATATTCACCTCTCCCATGTTGCACAGTTTGTCTGGTTCGGATTTCTCGGAAAGCTCGATATCGCTCTTGTCGAAGTGGCGGGAATTCTCGAAGACGGCCGACTGATACCATCCTCATCGGTCGGCAACAACAAGACATGGCTCGACCAGGCCGACAAGGTCATTCTCGAGGTGAACTCCTGGCAAAGCCCGTTGCTCGAGGGTATGCACGACGTCTATTACGGTACCCAGCTGCCGCCCCATCGTTTGCCGATCCCGCTGGTTCGACCGCAGGACAGGATAGGCGAGCAGTACCTGCGCTGTGATCCGGAGAAAATCATCGCCATCGTCGAAACCAACGCTCCTGACAGGAACTCTCCGTTTTCGCCTCCGGATGAAAATTCGATGCTCATTGCCGGGCATATCCTTGAATTTTTCGAGCACGAGGTCCGAAAGGGTCGTCTTCCGAAAAACCTCCTTCCGCTCCAGTCAGGCGTCGGCAACATCGCCAATGCCGTCATGGCGGGGCTCAACAACGGTCCGTTCGACAATCTGACTGCTTATACAGAGGTGCTCCAGGACGGAATGCTCGATATGCTCCGCTCCGGCAAGCTCTCGATGGCATCCGCCACGGCGTTTTCGCTCAGCGATTCAGCCCTCGAAGAACTGAACCGGAACCTCGATTTCTACCGCGATAAAATCATTCTCCGTCCGCAGGAGATCAGCAATCATCCCGAAGTGATCCGCCGTCTCGGTGTCATCGCGATGAACGGCATGATCGAGGCGGACATCTATGGCCATGTCAATTCAACGCATGTGATGGGCAGTTCTATCATGAACGGTATCGGTGGATCGGGCGATTTTGCAAGAAACGCCTATATCTCGATCTTCATGACGCCGTCCCAGGCCAAGAACGGAAAGATTTCCTGCATTGTCCCGATGGCCTCGCACGTCGACCATACCGAACATGACGTCCAGGTTATCGTGACCGAGCAGGGACTTGCCGACTTGCGTGGCCTTTCCCCGAACCAGAGGGCGAAGGTGATTATTGACAACTGCGCGCATCCCGATTTCAGGCCGGCTCTGCACGATTATCACGATCGCGCACTGCAGTGTTCGCTCGGCAGGCACACCCCGCACCTCCTTGACGAAGCGCTGAGCTGGCACCAGCGCTTCCTGACCGAAGGCAGTATGCTGCCGAAGCTGCAGGAAGCCATGCCGATGTGACAGGGATATTACTTAGGGATAAAGAGGGAAATACGGGCCGTAGCTGGTGTCCGTATTTCTCTTCTGTATTTTAAACACTGTCGGTTTCTGACAAAAAAAGTAAGAGACTTTTCCTGGTTGATCGCTACAGGAATGTTTAATACAAAAGCTATTAATCTCAGTCATATTCAGCTTAAAATGGTTCAATTCTTAGGATTGTCCAGTATCGAACAATAACACTGTTGAAGACTGTTATTCATTATCTCAGCTATATTGACATGATGAGTCGCAACCCTGATTGTTGTATTCTCTTGATAAAGATATTGGATTTTATTGAACAAATAAGAAGCTGAGTATTAGTTCGGAAGGGAAAGAAAAAATAATTTCCTTTAAGAGCTTTTTTCCTGGTTTATTTCACTTATTTAAGAAAAAAGTGCAGAAGTATTCGTAATAGCAGATCAGGCGGACAAATTTTTTAATACTGGTCTCCCCATTGACAAGTTAGATAAGATGATATCGCTTAACGAAAACATTTTTCAAATTAACAATCCGGGGAAAATGGTTACCTCAACTGTTTATAATGAACTGCTCGATTTGATAAGATTCCATTGCGAATAATAGGTGATGTTGATTTACATTAGGAATAAACAGAAAAAGAGATGCGAAAGGAGTATTAGTTAGACTGCAGTTTTTCGAAATAACTAATGATCTTTTCTGCATCTGGACGGATCAATCTGAAATCTGCATTTTTCAGTACAGATAAAGGTGAAGCGATAAGATTTTCCGTAACTTCGTCGTCGGAGATGAAGATTGCCAAAGAGCAATAACTGGTATCCAGCCCATTTTCTTTCAAACTCAATGGAGAAATTTCAACCACGGCAACTTCTGTGCTTCTGTCGGCAAGAACCATTGTCAGCATTGCCGAAATGGACGCATGTTGACAGGTGATATTTTCTTGATTGATGGTTGCGCCATTGGCAGATACTGATCCAGCAATAATATTTCTTGATTTGGTGTATGAAAGTAGTATATCTCGAAGCGGGCTTGTATCTGCAGTTTCACCGACTATAGCGATTAATGGTATACGGATGTCACTCTTTTCAGGGAAAAGATAATCTATAAACTGATTTTCAATTCCGGGGACTATCATAGGTGTTGGATTGACCTCGCAGATTCCCCCTCCTGCTTCTTTCCAGGATTTTGAAATATCGGTTGTAATGAAATCGATACCGGCTACATCAAGTCCGATACACGAAGCAACTCGTTCCGCCAGTCGTTTATTGTCAGGATGAGCGGAGGTAGTGACATTGAGCATGGTGCCACCTGTTGACACATTGGCATTTGACCTCAAAAATACAGCTTTTCCTTTTTCGGGGATACTATCCGGCCTGAGATTGTTTTTTCGCAGCATGCCCACAACCTGAGGGTCCTCAAGAGTGATGCTTTTGAAATTTCGATAAAAAGAATCTGCCTCTCTTTCTTCGACCATTTTCGATACCAGCGATTTAACCGTATCAATACCATTGCCGATGATATGGGCAGGTATTCGTTTTACAATACTGGAGCATTTTCCGTTGATTACGGTGAGCCGATAATCTTCACCTTCAATACTTTTTTCGATGATGATATTGTTGCCATAGCTTTTAGCTACCATGAAGCTATGATAAAGGGTCGCTTCATCCATTACATTTGTACTTACACCGGTTCCATAATCAGTATTTGACGGTTTTACAACGATTGGGTAACCTATATCATTTGCCGCTGCTTTGGCCATCTCGAAGTTCATGACCAAGTGCTGTCTGGGAACAGGAAAACCAAACTTCGAAAGTATTTCATTGCTGATTTGTTTATGTGTAGAAACAATGGTTCCCGAATGACTTGTTTCGGAGGTAAAACTTCTCCAGAATAGTTTAAGTTTCTTTCCATTTCCCAACTGATATAAAGGAATGATTCCCGAATACCTGGTGAATGGTATATTTCGCTTTGCCGCTTCGCGCAGGATTCTTGCCGAAGCATCAGATAAAAGTATTCCTGCAAGCTGTTTTTCGGCATCAATGATTAATTTATTTGCATGATTCATGAATATTTCAATATTGCAATCGGTGTGTTGCAATAGGGTATAAAGAATCAAATGTGCTTTTTTCCCTGCTTCTATGGCCGAGAGTTCATCGATAAAAGGATAAATAAACCGGTTACTGTTATCGGGAATATTAATTTCCGAGATCCATTCTTTGATGGTAAAATTTTTACCTGTAAAAAGATGCGTAGATAATGATATGGCAGTTGCTATGAGAAGGTTTTCTTTTTTTTCCGAAATTTCTTTTTTAAAAAATGATTGATTGAATTTCTTCAAGTTGTTATAAATCGGTTCGGAGAGTGAGGGCCATTGAGCTTTCCAAGAAATAAAGGGGGTAAGGCTTTTATATCCACAATCATACCACTCATTTGGTAATCTTACAAGAATATTTCCGTTCTGAATCATATATAAAAAGTAATTAATAGTTCAATAAGCGCTGTTATCGGCAAATTTCCATTAGGATGATAGCTTTCTTATGCATGAAATCCGGGTTTATTTCATTTTGATGATTTTATTGACAAGAAAGGTTTTTCTTCTTTTTTTGCCGGGCGTTCGTATTTGAAGATGCAGACGGGACTTCCGAACGCCTGCCTGCAGAGTATCTCGCCGTTCATTTCGGGAAAAGCCCTGTGCGAGGCCTCCATATCCAGTTCGCAGATCACGTGGCAGGGGGTTTCGTACCCGAATTCTCTGCAGACATCGAGATAAGGGCAGACCTTCTGTATTTCCAGCGCCGCGTCGATTCCCCTGTTCGAGATATCGACAGCCACCATATCCATGCCGATCGAATTGAAGATCGGGATGGACTGCATGAATCCTTCTATGAGAGTTGGAAGGGCAAGGAGTGGGCCCATGCGCTGTTTCTGCAGTTCAGGGAATCCTTCCAGCATGGTTTCCCATGCTTTTTCCTCTCCGAATCGATCGGTGAGCTCGCGGAATCTTGCAAACTTTTTTCTGGCGGCATCGATCAAAACAACATTCGCGTTATCCATTGCACCCTCCCGGATAAAAGTTCATTTCGACCTCGTTGCATGTCATTGGAGAAAGATACGCGGCTTGATGCGTTTGTTCAAGTCGCCTGTCATGCTTGTTACGGACAAAGGGGAAATCCTTGCGGATAGTCCGGGAATTTGATGATCTTTGTAAAGAGCAGCCATTTACCAAGCAGAATCATGAGGAGCTGACAATGAGCGAACAGGGAAAAAATGCCGTTCCGGAAATCTTCACGAAAAGGGTATCGGCGCATCTTTCGCAGCAAGAGCTTGAATCGCGTATCCTCAAGTTCCTCGGTGAGCGCCGTATCTGCGTCCTTTCGACCTCGAGGGACAATGTGCCGCGTTCGACACCGATCCTTTACAGAAATGTCGGTTTTACGATCTACATGGCAGGCGAGCCGGGCCTGAAACTGGGCAACATCAAGCTCAACCCCAGGGTGAGCATTGGCCTGTTCGATCCGAAAGCGGAGTATTCGGATAACATGAACGATATTTCGGGACTTCAGATCAGCGGGCATGCAAAACTCATGAGCAAACAGGACCCCGGGTTTTTCGAAGCATTCAGGCTTTTCGGACGGCCCGAAACCTGGGCCGAACACTGGTTCGGCATGATGATCGAAGTCGTCCCCGACAAAATCGAGATGCTCGACATGGGGCTTAAAGGTGAGGGTTACGCTGCCCGGCAGATATGGACAGCCCCTGGAGTGTGAAATGGTTATCGGACCCTGAAGACTACAGAAGTCAGCGCGACAGGATTATGGGAAACCTCTGATTGTCTCAGACGGTGCCGTTTTTCGGGTTCATTTCCATATTCGCTGAAAGGCCGGAAAGCGCATGCGAAACTTTCCCCACAAGTTTTTCCAGGTTTTCCTTCCTTTCAGCCCTGCATTCCATTTCAAGTTCCTCAGCCGCCTGCCTGATGGTTTCGAGACCGATAAGGGCGGCACTTCCCTTGAGTTTGTGCGACTGTGCCCGGAGTGCCGCAATTTCGTTGTTTTTCAGTGAGTTCTGCATATTGACCGGCATGTCTGAAAACTCGTCGAGGAACATCCTGATGAACTCGGCACTTTCGGAAGCAGAAAAACCGTACGTCGAAATGGTGTCGGCGACAGCCTGGGTTTTTTTATCGTATTTTTCTGATCCGGGATGCTCCGTGTTTACTGCAAGCAGTCTGCATATCGAATTGAGGAGCAGGCCGGGGCTGTCCGTCTTGATACGGAAATCATTCATGCCGGCATGTTTTGCAGCCTCTTCCTCCTCGATGGCCCCGCTCATACCGATTACAGGAAGGTTGCGCAATCTGGGATCACCGCTTGATCGAAGTTTCCGGGTCAGTTCGAGACCGTCCATTCCTGGCATCCGGATATCGGTAATGAGCAGGTCGATCGGCTGTTGCTGAAGGAGTTCCAGGCTTTCATTGCCATCGTAGGCTATGGAAACGTCGAGTCCGGCATCTCTCAGGTTCATGGCGATCAGGTCGCAGTTCAGCGCGGAATCATCTACAACAAGTACTTTGAGCCCTCCAAGAGCACTTTTTGCTGTATTTCCGGCAGGGATGGTGTGCAGCGCGGCCCGCAAAGTGTTGATCAGCTCTGTCCGGCTGCAGGGCTTTGAGATGAATGCCTGCATGCCTGCATTTTCGGCCATGCTCCTCGCAATTGCGGCCGGTTCCGAGCTGTGAGCCACGACTGGTGTCAGTGCGGCTTCCGGTCCGGCTTCACCATTTCTAATCCTTTCGACGGTTTCGTAACCGTTCATCATCGGCATGCTCAGGTCCATGATCACCATGTCATAACGGAAACCTCCGAGAAGTTCGAGCGCTTCGAGTCCGTTTGCAGCTTCGTCCGTTTCCGCTTCGAGCGGTTCGAGGTACTTTTTGAGCGTGATGCGATAAATCGGGTCGTCATCGACGATCAGAAGGCGTTTACCCCTGAAATCAGCAACACCCATGGCAATGACTCGAGCGGTATATTCGTCGAACTCTCGCTGGGAAACAACGGGAAAGCTCATGATGAATTCCGTGAATTTCCCTTCCTCCGATTCACATTGAATATCTCCGCCGAACGCTTTCATCACTCGTTTGCAGTAAGCGAGACCGAGGCCTGTTCCTCCTGATTTTCCGCTGGTGTAATAGCTTTCGAAAACATTCTGGAGCGCATCTTTCGGAATGCCCGGTCCGGTATCACGGAAAAAGATATAGTTATTTCCTTCACCTTTTTCCATTCGTATGGTGACCTCGCTCCGGGGATAGGATTTGAAATAGTAAATCGCATTTTTCAGCAGATTGAAGAGCACGAAAACGAAGAGGGTTTCATTGATACGAAATATGAACCTGTCGTCTTTGAGGATTTTAACGCGGTTTTTTTCGTTTTCAGTTTCATAACCGTATTCGTCAAGGGCATTGAGCAGAATGCGTGAGGCGGAAAGGTAGGTGAAGCTTTCCTGGCTGATCGGCTTTTCGCGGATTTCCCCGAGCACCATGTCGATGACCTGCACTCCGCGTTTGACAGCCATCTGGCCATGGGCAACCCGTTCATAGAGGTTTTCGAGGACCGGTGTATTGAACGGATGGGTGGAAGATTCCTGGTGCCGTTTCGGCAGGAGGGTGTGGATGCCGTTGAGACAATTGCGTATCTGTCCGAGCGGATTGCGCATTTCATGCGCGATGGTCCCCGCAAGGGATTGCAGGACGCGGTTCCTTTCCTGTGCGATTTCACCCTTTTTAATGGTGAACCCGGACAGGAGTCCCAGCAGCATCGCCATCGGCATTGGCAGCAAGTAGGTGATGATTTCCGTACTGAGGATCACCTGTTTACCGGTTGCTGCCACGAATCCGCCATATGCCGCGGCAATCCCGCCGACGAGCAGGACCGTCAGCATGTAATAGTTCGGGATGAAGATGATGAAAACAAGGATGCTCATGGTTTCGCAGATCAGCCACATGCCAGAGAAATTGTTCATGAGCATGAGATAGGTGAAAATCACCGGCAGGGTGAGCGTGAGCCAGAAGTACCAGTAGAGGTTCAGCCAGGGTCTGAAGCTGACGGGATATCGTTTGAAGAAAAAAAACGGAGTGAAAAGAATGCACGAGGAATAGCGCAGCCAGAACGATTCATAGGGTTGTGGCAGGATCGTCGTCCAGATGAGGTAGTAGAGGGGATGGCACCAGAAACCGACATACCGGGCAATGCCGATGGTAAACTCGTTCCGCTCGTAATCTTTGCGGAGGAATTCTTCGAACTTTTTCAGCAGAGAGGCTTTTGATGTATATTCCGCAGCCATGGTTATTATCCCTTCATAATGCAGAACCCGTAATGATTGTAAATCTCTTCCTCAAATGAAAGCACCTTGCCCGAAGCGGTGTTTTCATCGACGATCAGTCCGTGTTTCGAAGCAAGTGCGGACGGGTCCCTGTAACCGTTGATGAACGGTTCCCCCATTTTCCGCATGTTGCGCATGAAATCTTCAGCTTCTTTTTTGCCCGTGGCATCGTTGACAAGCTCTTCCGATACGAAATCGAACCAGAAAACAGACTCGGGCGTCATGAGGTTTACCATTGATCCGAGGATGAAATCGATCTCTTCTGGACGAAAGTACATCGACCCTCCTTCCCATATGAACATTGTCGGCAGTTCTTTTACAAAACCGGCCTTGTTGAGGGTTTCCTCGAGGGTTTGGGTTGTAATGTCGATTTCGACATTGCGGATCGAATGTTTTTTGCTGTAATCGAATATACGTTTTCTTTCATTGAGCATAATCGGCAGATCGAGCTCGTATACATAGACATTATCGAAATGCAGCCGCCAGAACCTGCTGTCGTAACCGGCTCCGATATTAACGACGTTGAAAGCAGCCTCTTTTCCGTTTGCCTTCCTCCTTTCCGCAAAGCGTTTGACCGTTTCGTCGAGGTGAATGGTCCTTGCGGCAACCATGTTCTGCAGGTAGGGAGTGTCGTTGCTGAAACGCCTTGCAAGGGTCAGCCCCTGTTTTCCTGCAAGCATGAAGGCATAGGGATCGTCGAAACGCCTCTGGTTGAGGGGCTTTTCCTGTTCCATGGCCCGCAGTCCGACGATGAGCTTGGCGGTTGTTTTTGTCTTATGTTCATACAGCACATTGATCCTTTCCACATCGAACGCGTTTTTTTTCAATCCTCTGAGATCCTGTGCCCAGTAGGTGAAATCGGCCTGCGCGACCAGCTTTTCCCCATTGTACATCATGATGGGTATGGTGGTGATGACCCGCTGGCTTTCAGCATACCTTCTGGCAAGCATCTCCCATTTGCTTTTATCGATCGATGCCTTGCAGGTCAGGCTGTGGCAACTCGGAGAGAACCACTGGATGGATGCCTTGGCCCCCCACATGTAAGCGGCATTGTCGTCGATCGAGGGAACGAATCCGATGATCGGGATCATATGGAAGAGGGATGCGAGAGCTATCCCGCCCGTATAATCAGCGGCAAGCAGCATAAGGGCCGCCTGATGGGTTATGTACTGGTTGGAGGCGTTCGGGTTGAGCGGAAGCACCGTTTCTGTATAGCCTCGCTTGACTGCAGTGATTTTCCAGTCGATAAAATCGAGCACAGGCACGGATTCGTGAAAAGACTCTGTAAGCGCGTCGAGGTTGAAGCGTTCCTGACGGTCCAGTTCCCAGGCATCGATGGAATGCAGGAGAAACGATGTACTGAAGGACAGATTCATGGTCTGATATTGTGTGCTGATACTGCTTGTTGGGCAAGCTGCGTTTATCAAAACCTGCTGTTACAGCAACGATACTGTCAGGGGGATACAGGATGTTCACTGTCAAACCGGCTTGAAATCTTTTTCCATTAAGGGATCTGATGCGGGGAAACAAGCATCGTCGTTCCTGAAGCTTCCTTTATCGCTAACCATTTCAAAAGCTTCCTGATAGGAAAAACACTGCCCTTGCCGGTCAGGCAAAGTGAATTTAAGCATTCTTTTATTTAATAATGAGGACAACTTGTTTTTTTTTATACAATTATTGATGGTATTGACGTGGTTTTCCGTACTGATTTGAAGGGTTGTTACAATATTGAAGTTTTTTCAGGCAGGGCTGCTTTTTATGTTGTAAAAAAAATCTTCCGGAATGTTGTGTCGTTCAGTGGTTTGATGGTTCAGAAACAATTTTTTCAATGCTTCTCATTTTTTTTATTTAAGCTGTACAACCACAGCATAACGGAGGTTTTCAGAATGGTATATTATTATTGTCCGGGTAATTATAAGTCGGAAGGAAATCCATGCAACGGGACTGTCATTTCTCAATGATGCGAAGCGGACTGAAAAATCCTTGTTATTACTAAAAAATAATTTTTGGATGCTTCGCTTTGCTTTCCATGAACCAGTGCCGGTTGGAGGGAATTCACTGCCCAAAATTAACGGATTTATTGTTCATGGTCAGTTTGCGGCAGCAGCCGGATACGGGGAGAACAGAATGGCAAAATCAGAGATCTTATTGCGAAACAGGATTGACAGTTTTAATCGCCGGAGAAATACACTGCGGTTCCATTTTTATCGTTTATCAATAATTTCAAGCAGTTGAATCATGGGCAAGACACTCCAGAGAATTGCAATCGTTACCGGTGCAACGTCAGGTATCGGGGAAGCTGTCGTCAGGCTTTTCACGGCATCCGGATATGGTGTCGTGGGCTGCGGCCGCAGGACCGACAAGATCGCTTCACTCCAGCGGGAGCTGGGCGAGTCTTTCGCGGGGATTACAGGAAATGCATCGGAAGAGGCTGTCATCGAAAGGCTGTTCACAAAAGCTGAAGAACGTTTCGGTCGTGAAGCCGATCTCGTGGTTATAAATGCTGGCCGTGGGCTTATGGGTTCGGTCCGTACTGCAGACCTTTCACAACTTCAGGAGGTGTTCGATATCAATGTGAAAGGTGCGCTCATGCTCATGCAGAAAGCTTCTCAACAGCTTGTCGCTCTTCAGGAAGGGCGTTTCCCTGAAAAAGCCGCTGATATCGTCGTGGTCGGGTCGGTTGTCGGAAGGCATGTCTTTCCGCTGAGCACGGTGTATGGTTCGACGAAATTCGCGCTCCATGCCCTTGCCGAGGGTTTGCGCCGTGAAATAGGTCCGAAAGGGGTGAGGGTTTCACTTGTCGAGCCAGGCATCGTCCTGAGCGGTTTCCAGGATGCGGCGGGTTATGGGCCGGAAGTTGCCCGTTCTTTCCGGGAAAAATTCGGTCCTCTGCTTGAGGGAGAGGATGTTGCCCGCGCCATATTCACTCTGGTTTCGCAGCCTCCCCATGTGCATTTCAGCGATATCGTGGTTCGGCCGGTCAGGCAGGACTATCCCTGAAAGATTATTTTTCCTTGGCACCAAAGCCTCATCTTCCGTGCTCAGGACGATGGGGCTTTGATCTTGTATACGTTACACGGTTATATTTACAGGCTGATATTTTCTTCAGTGCTAAGAATAATTTCCATCGCTTTGAACTGTGAAACGCGAGGGTTATTTTCAAGCTTTTCCATAGATCACTTATTCTCAGGGCGGGGTGGAAATCCCCACCGGCGGTATTCCGGCCATGTGCCGGTGAGCCCGCGAGCGTCCTCCTCTTTTTTGGGAGAGGTATGCTGATTTGGTGAAAAGCCAAAGCCGACGGTCAGAGTCCGGATGAAAGAGGATAAGAATGCCTGCCGCATTCCTGCGCCCTGATTCATTTTTTTTCAATTACCAGATACTTTGCCAATGAATCAGATTCTTGCAGAAAAGTACGGCGACACGTTCCGCCGGGTTGAAAACGCCCTTGAAGCCTTGCGCAGCGGCAGGGGAGTGCTCATTGCCGATTCTCCCGACCGCGAGAATGAAGCTGACCTTGTTTTTGCCGCCGAAACCCTGACCGTTCCCCAGATGGCGATGCTTATCCGTGAATGCAGCGGTATCGTCTGCCTCTGCATGACTGAAGAGAAAATCCGTTCACTCGAGCTTCCCATGATGGTGGAAAACAACACCAGTAGTTTCCAGACGGCTTTCACGGTATCCATCGAAGCGGCTGAAGGAGTGACGACGGGTGTTTCTGCTGCGGACCGGGTACAGACGGTCAGGACGGCGGCATCCATTCAGGCAAAACCTTCCGATCTTCGGCGTCCGGGACATATTTTCCCTCTCAGGGCGAGATCGGGCGGGGTCCTTGCGCGTCCCGGCCATACGGAAGCGACGGTTGACCTTATGTCCCTTGCCGGGCTTGAACCATGCGGCGTTCTGTGCGAACTGACCAATCCGGACGGTACGATGGCCGATATGGCGAGGACCGTCGCCTTTGCGGAGGAACAGTGCTTCCCGGTTCTCACGATCGAAGATATCGTTGCTTACCGGGAGAGGCTGCTTTCCGCTGAAATGGTTGCATGAGCATTGCCTCGGAATTATTTCACTGCCCTGATTCGAGAAACGTGTTTCCTGACAGGATGGCGGCCGGCAAAGCCTGATCATTCTTTTGCCGCAAGAGCGCTGTAAAAATCGGCCAGTCCCTTTGACCCGGTTGGCGGCGCGACGTTGTCGAAGCGGCTTACGGAAATTGCGAAAGACATGACGCTTGCAAGAGGTTTGTTGAACAG
>CAIYPU010000034.1 GCA_903928225.1 uncultured Chlorobiaceae bacterium | reverse complement strand
GTGTAAAGAAAGGGACGTTCGTAACTATGTAAACTAATGTGATTTTTTCTTATATTTCAAAAAAAGAAGCTAAGTCTATTACAGCAGAGAAACTGTAACAACGAAGGCTAATGCCGAGAGGAGCAAGACTGGACGCACCGGGTACGTTACATCATGTTATGGTGCGGGGGATAGAAAGTAACAGTATCGTTGCCGATGATGACGACCGGCGCTTTTTCGTCACACGCATGGGGTTGACAGCGACAACGACCGGGACGAGCATCTATGCCTGGGCGCTGATGACCAACCATGTGCATATCCTTCTGAAAAGCGGAACAGCAGGTCTCTCAACGTTCATGCGCAAGCTCCTGACCGGCTATGCCACTGGGTATAATCGTCGGCACAAGCGTCATGGTCATCTCTTCCAGAACCGGTACAAGTCGATCGTCTGCGAAGAAGAGCCTTATTTTCTCCGTCTGGTCAGTTACATTCATCTCAATCCGCTTCGAGCCGGACTGGTGACTTCGCTCGAAGAACTGGAGCGCTATCCTTGGAGCGGTCATGCGGTAGTGTTGAACCGGATTCGTCATGAGTGGCAGGATAGAGTCTATGTGCTTGGTTATTTCAGCCAGAGAGAATCAGCCGCCCGGCAGGGATACCTCCAGTTTGTGGCTGAAGAGATTGACCGGGGACGTCAGCCGGAACTGACGGGAGGCGGGCTGATCCGGTCGATAGGCGGTTGGTCGGAAGTGAAGTCGTTGAGGAAGCGGCAGGAGAAACAGTACAGCGACGAGCGGATTCTCGGGAGCGGTGAGTTCGTCAAAGAGATTCTCGATGACGTTGAGGAAGCGGTAAAGGAACGGTTGCCAGCGAAAGCCGCAGAAACGGAAGCACGGGAGCGATTGGTGCAGGCGTGCGAGCATGCTGAGGTAACCGTAAAGGCAATGCAGGGAGGCAGCAGGAAACGAGAGTGTTCTGAACTGCGGAAACAGCTTGCATTGGAGTACGTGCTTGAGCTCGGAATGACCTATGCAGGAGCAGCGCGTTTGCTCGGTGTTTCAGCGGCAGCGGTGAACCGGATTGTGAGCCGCTTTGGGTAATAAGTTTACGTCGTTACGAGCGTCCCCTTCTTTACAACACAGCTTGACGATCTGTTTTCGGTCATCCCTCGCGGCGACATGACAAAGCACCAGATTGAGGCTCTGAAGTCATTCTCGGTCTGGGGCTTCTATGGTGCCTTAGCGGTTCTGGTGCTGGTTACGAAACAGGTTGTACTTGCGCCATGACGCCCAACCCTGCGGTTAACCGGACCTTGCGCATAAAGCCGCGCAAGGCCGGTTACCTTGAACGATGGCGCTAACCATCATCTTCGCCAGTTACTGGTGTTCCTTGACGTGCCAACCATGCAGCAGACCGAGGCTTACATCGGCAACGTCGGAAATCTTTTTGAAGAGAGCGGCAACCTTGTGAGCGAATTGTTCAGGGAGTTTGCAACGAAGTTCATGCAGGCGTTCGACGCATGGGTGGAAACCAATACCTGCTGCAAAGCGCGATAACCCGTTCGGGAAAAAGGAGAGCGCCGGTTGTCACCAGAGAAAAAACAAAATGTGCGGGTTCACTAACGGAACCAGCATGAGAAACAAAGGAGGGTTTTCAATGAGTGTATCAAAGGCATTTGCCCTGTTCATGCAGGAGGCGCCGGCTCATGCCGAGGCATGGCTACAGGCGGCAAAATCGCTTGATGCGGCCAGCGCGCTCGATAAAAAGACGGAGGAACTGGCATATCTGGCTGTCCTTGCAGCTACCGGAAATATTTCGGGCGTCCCGTTCCATGTGGTTTCCGCAAAATCACACGGAGCATCGAGAGATGAGGTGCTGAGCGCTGTTCTTGTCGGCCTGCCTGCTGCAGGTGCTGTCGTGATCGGAGCGATACCTGCAGCCCTGGAAGCTTATGACAGCGGGAGCCGGTAAAGGGCTGAATTGGTTGATTTTTTCACCCGATGATCTTTCCCTCCAGCTCGTACGCCGTTGAACCGGTTATCATCGCCCGACAGAACATGCCGGGCTGGATGTCGAACCCGCCTGTTTCAAGCAGGCATTCGTTATCCACTTCGGGAGCGTCGTATTCGGTCCTGCCGATCGCGAGATCTCCTTCCATCGTGTCGATGAGCACCTTCAGTTCGCGTCCTTCGAAAATGCGGTTCTTCCGGGCCGAGATCGATTCCTGGAGCTCCATCAGTTCGGCCACGCGCTCCTCCTTTTCTTCAGGGCTGACGTTGTCATCGAGCGCATATGCAGGCGCATGCTCTTCGTGGCAGTAAGCGAAACAGCCGAGTCGGTCGAAACGCATCGTTTCGACGAATTCCAGCAGTTCCTCGAATTCCGCCCTGGTTTCTCCCGGATAGCCGGCAATCATGGTGGTACGCAGCCTGATCTCCGGGTTCAGTTCGCGGATGGACCCGATGAGCCGTTCGGTACCCTTGCGGTCGATTCCGCGGTTCATCGATTTCAGGATACGGTCGTTGCAGTGCTGCAGCGGAAGGTCGAGGTAGTTGCAGACGTTCTCCCGTTCCCTCATGGTGCGGATGACCTCCAGCGGAAAATTCACCGGGTAGGCGTAAAGCAGCCGGAGCCAGTCGAACCCGATGTCTGAAAGCCGCAAGAGCAGGTCGTTCAGCAATGATCTGCCTGCCAGGTCGTAGCCGTAGAGGCTGATGTCCTGGGCTATCAGGTTCAGCTCCTTCACGCCTTTCTCCCTGAGCAGCCCGGCTTCGCGCAGGAGCTGTTCGGGCGGCTGGCTTCTGTAGCGCCCCCTGATTATCGGGATCGAGCAGAACGAGCAGGTACGGTTGCATCCTTCGGCGATCTTGAGATAGCTGTAGTGCGCAGGTGTGAGCATCGAGCGCCTGTCGTAAAGGCCTTCGTTGAACTCCGCACCCAGGGCTGCAAGGATTTCGGGCAGTTCGCGCGTACCGAAAAAAGCGTCCACTTCCGGCAGTTCTTCCTTGAGCTCCCTGCGGTAGAGTTCTGGCAGGCATCCCATCACATAGATACGGCTCACCTTGCCTTCGGCTTTCTTTCCGACCGCGGCAAGGGTTTCGCTGATCGATTCCTCCTTGGCGTCGGCTATGAAACCGCAGGTGTTGATGATGATCGTGTCGGCTTCGTCGGCTTGATCGGTGAACCGGATCCCCGAAGCTTCGGCCTGGGCCATGAGCCTTTCGGAATCGACGGTGTTTTTCGAACAGCCGAGGCTGAGCAGGAAGACGTTATGCTTTGTCATTGTCATTGAACCTTTCGAGGAAATCGTTTTTCCACTCCCTGAACGTGCCCTGGAGTATCCTTTCCCGTGCCGTGGCGGTGAGCCACAT
>CAIYPU010000033.1 GCA_903928225.1 uncultured Chlorobiaceae bacterium | reverse complement strand
GATTTCCAGCCTGAGCCGCGATGAAGCCTCGTCGATCAGGTCGATAGCCTTGTCGGGCAGGAAACGGTCGGAGATGTACCGGTTCGAAAGCTCGGCCGCCGCGACAAGCGCCGCGTCCTTGATGCGGACGCCATGGTGGATTTCGTACTTTTCCTTCAGCCCCCTGAGGATCGATACCGTATCCTCCACGCTCGGCTGGTCGACCAGGACGGTCTGGAACCTGCGCTCGAGGGCGGCATCCTTCTCGATGTGCTTGCGGTACTCGTCGAGGGTGGTCGCGCCGATGCAGCGCAGTTCGCCCCTCGCGAGGGCGGGTTTGAGGATATTGGCCGCGTCCATGGAGCCTTCGGCCGATCCCGCGCCGACAAGCAGGTGGATTTCGTCGATAAAGAGGATGATTTCGCCTTCCGAGGACTGCACCTCCTTCACGACGGCTTTCAGACGCTCCTCGAACTCGCCGCGGAATTTCGTGCCGGCAACGAGCTGGGCGATATCGAGTGCCGCGATCTGCTTGCTCTTGAGGTTTTCGGGAACGTCTCCCGCAACGATGCGCTGCGCGATTCCTTCGACGATGGCCGTTTTTCCCACACCGGGGTCGCCGATGAGCACGGGATTGTTTTTCGTCCTCCTGCTCAGGATCTGCAACACCCTGCGGATCTCCTCGTCACGTCCGATCACCGGATCGAGCTTGCCCTGCCTCGCCTGGTCGTTCAGGTTGCGGGAATATTTCTTCAGCGAGTTGTAGGTCTCCTCCGCACTCTGGCTCGTCACCCGCTGTGAGCCCCTGATGGTTGAGAGCACCTTGAGGATCGAATTGCGGTTGATGCCTGCGTCCTGGAGCATGCGCGAAAGGGTGGTCCCGGTTTCGCTCATGGCGATGAAAAGGTGTTCCGAGCTGATGTATTCGTCCTTGAGCGCTTCCGCTTCTTTCAGGGAGGCATCGAGGACCTTTCCGAGGTTCTGCGACAGGTATTGCCCTGTAGCCGAGGCTCCCGTCACTTTCGGGATCCTTTCGATCTGCCTGTCGAGGGCCGCGAGCAGGTTATCGACCGGGGCTTCGAGCTTCTGCGCTATCTGGACGGCGATACTGCTCCGGTCTTCGAGCATCGCGAGAAGCAGGTGTTCGGGTTCGATCTGCTGGTGCTGCCTGCTGCCCGCAAGGGTTGCCGCCGCCTGCAGCGCTTCCTGTGCCTTGATGGTAAATTTGTTCGGGTCAAACTGCATGGTTCCTGAATGTTATTCTGGTTATCCGTTTTCAGCCAATGGTCCCCGGAAAATTTCAGCCGGGGGTAAATCGCCTATCTATAACAACGTAAACACCGAAAAAGTTAACGCCTCCGGCAAAACGGCACGACGGGCAGGGACGGGCAGAAGAATAAAAGACAAGGTAAAGCTGACTGGGAGGAACAAATCGGCCCGCAACAGGCTGCGCATCAGCGCGGACAGTAAAAAAAGAAAGCCGGAGCAGCCTCGACATACAGCATCGAGGCTGCTCCGGCAGAATGGGGTATTTCCGAAGCGCAGCGTTACTCTTCCGAAACCGGCTGTTCCGGTTCGGGTATCCGGGGAACGGGCATCTGCGGGGCAGGCTG
>CAIYPU010000032.1 GCA_903928225.1 uncultured Chlorobiaceae bacterium | reverse complement strand
GGTCGTCCGCCGGGTACCAGTCCGTGCTCGTGAAAAACTCACTGAACCCCCGAAGCTCGAAAAACGGCACCGCGTCCCGCGCCACAAAATAGAAGATGAACAGGACGACTATCGCCACAAACGAGGCTATCGCAAGCAGCAGGAACTCTCCGGCAGCTTTCGACCCTTTCTGCATAAAACGTTTTCGCGCACTGACGACAAAAGCGCTCTTTTCAGCGTTTCCAGTCTTCCTCTCTTCAGCCATTGTGTTCTTTTTGATTGCGCAGACCGGCAAACAACATCACGTTCAACAGTCTGTAAAAACCGAAACCAATGTATGCGCTTTGATGTCACTATCCAAAGCTGTCAATGTTACAACTTTGTTAACAAATGCGGCAGGAAAGCAACATTTCATGATTCAGACGAAAAATCCGGAAAAACATAGGACTCATGGGCTGATAAATCCGAGTTCCGTTATGATCTGCCTGCCTTCGGCTGTATCGGACAGTTCAACAAACTTCTGCACATAACCCGATGGCTGACCGGCAGTATAAAAGAAGAGGGGCCTCGTCACCGGGTAAGTATGGTTTTTGACCGTTTTCAGGCCAGGTACCACACCATCGACCGCTATTGCTTTCACTGACTGGTCGAGATAGCCAAGGCCAAGAAATCCTATAGCGGATGGAGTAGCGCTTACCCTGTTCTTCACCGCGCCATTGCTCGCCTGCGTTTCTGCCCTGCCGGTTATAGGGACCCCCTTGCCTATGATAAGGCTCTTGAAAGCTTCCTGTGTACCACTGTTCGATTCCCGCTGGATGACGACAATAGGAACGTCGGGCCCACCCACCTGTTTCCAGTTCCTTGTTGCACCACGGTAAATAGCACTGATCTGTGCCCGGGAAAGCGAACTGACCGGATTTCCAGGGTAAACGACAATGGCGAGCCCGTCAAGGGCGACGACACGAGGAACCGGTACTACCCCTTGCTTCCGCGCCGCTGCAATCTCCTTGTCCTTCATCGCCCGGGACATGGTTGCAATCGTACAGCTCCCGTTGATGAGGCTTTTTGCCCCATTACCGCTTCCCGACTCGCTTACCGTGACCGGAATACCGTATTTTTTCATAAAATAAACGGCAAACGATTTCGCGATCGGCCCTACCGTCGTTGAACCATCGAGCGCTATTGCCGGGACTGCTGCCCTGGCAGCAGCAGGCATGGCAAAGGAAAAGAGAAAAACCAGACGAATAATTCTCGAAATCATGAAATAACCGGTAAACGTTTTTTGTCCAGACAAGCAGGACGTAACCTGCAGACTGCGGATTTCAGCGAACAGGTTTCTTCGCTCAGCAGCTTGCCCGGATTATCTTTCCAGCGGGTAAGATAGTCAGCGGCCGCATAACTTTGAAATATCATCTTCCTGATCCCTGGTGCTCCCGCCACCGCCTATCACGTATTTTTTATCTTTGACCTGACCGGAAAAAAGTATTAACTTGCACATATATTATTACGCCGTATCCTGTAATTCCGATCGGCGGCAATCCACCCGTTGTTTTTCAATCATCATTAACAAAAACGATAACTGCCATGTCAAACGGAACAACAGATCTATCTGCCGGCATCAACAACCTCGCTTCGACGGCCGCAAAACTTTTCCAGCAGCAGGCCGAAATGCTCACCGGTGTGCTCAGCAATGCCACACAGCTTATCGGACCATTCGGACAGGCTTCGCTCGATGCCGCCAACAGCATCCTCAGCGCTGCAAGCCAGGCACTTCAGACCATCTCAGCCGCGATTGTCAAGAAGTAACCGGGCTTTTTCGGACATAAGGCACCCTGCAAAACCTCTGCAGGGTGCTTTTTTTTTTGCCCTCCCCCGCAAACTGCTGATAGCGGGAGGGCCACTACGAATAATATCTGTGCTCAGCTGAAACAGAGATTGGAGAGATGTCCTAACACTCCGGTACGATGACTCCGATCCTGGCCCGGCGGGACTGTCACACATCCAGACTGCATAACAAATAAAAAAAACATCACTCATACTTTCAGCTTTGGGCTATTTGCTGTTTTCTTATTTTTCAGGCTTACTTTACGAACACTTTCTATCAAGAAACCATGACCGGATCCTGGAACAGTACGAAAAAGTTCAACAGGGAGGCCCTTGAGTGGGATGAAAATCCCCAGAGGCGCCTGATAGCAGAGAAGGTGGGAAAAGCGATCCTCGAAACCGGAAAATCCGCCGGATGGATAAATGCGCTTGAAATCGGCTGCGGCACCGGCCTGGTATCCTTGCTGATCGCCCCGCATACAGAGAAACTGACCGCCATCGATACCTCCCGGGAAATGGTCGAAGTGCTCCGGCATAAAATTTCCAAATCCGGAATTTCAAATATCAGGGTTCTCTGTTCGGACCTTGAAACCTTCACTGCATGCGCAGGAAAGGAGGAGCGGTTCGACCTGATCTACTGCAGCATGTCGCTGCACCATATACAGGATACCGGTGCGGTCATCGGCAGTTTTTCTAACCTTCTGGCCCAGGGCGGCACGCTCGCCATCGCGGATCTCGAGCCCGAAGACGGTTCTTTTCATGAAGATCCGGCCGAGAACGTCCACCACGGGTTCGAACGATCGACGCTTTCAGGGCTTTTCAGCAGAAACGGGCTCGGGGAAACCTCTTTCCGGACCATTCACATAATCAGGAAACCGGGCAGGAACAGCGCGATGGCGGAATATCCGGTATTCCTCGCCACCGCATCAACCATTATCTGAACAGATGGCTTTACATACTCCATTAAAAACACTTGCCATGGGCTTCAACGCAGTAATTTTCGACCTCGACGGAACACTTCTCGACACCCTCCAGGACATCGTGCAGACATTGAACACCGTCCTTGCCCGCCGCAATTTTCCGGTACATACCATGGACGAATGCCGGTTCCTCGTTGGGCACGGCCTCAGGGAGCTTGTCAGGAAAGCCCTTCCGGAAAACGAGGCAACGGCAGCGACCATCGACGAGGTCCTCGCCGATCTGGTCGAAGTCTACAATGCGAACTGGAATGTGCATTCAAGGCCTTACCCCGGGGTTCCGGAACTGCTCGACAGACTCACGTCCCTCGGCGTCAAAAAGGCCATCCTGTCAAACAAGGCCCATCATTTCACGCTGCTCTGCGCAGAAAAGCTCCTCGGAAACTGGACATTCGATACGGTACTTGGCTACCGGGACGGAATGGAGCCAAAACCCGATCCGCAAGGGGCGATCTCGGTTGCCGCTCTGTTGAACGAAAACCCTGCCGATATTCTTTATGTCGGAGACAGCGGCATCGACATGCTGACAGCGGCGCGCGCAGGAATGTACGGACTTGGCGTCCTCTGGGGCTTCCGGCCGGAAAGCGAACTCGTATCGCATGGAGCGAAAAGCCTGGTGAGCCGTCCGGAAGAAATTATCCGGTTTTTCGAGGCATCATGAATCCCCCACAGGGCAATAAAAAAGCATCAAAAATGCTGCCGGATCAGGAAAGAAGGCGTAGGCGGGTAAACACATAATCGAGAGAGTCTTCGTTGAGCACGATCCTGGAAAAGCCTGTCCTGCCGAGTTCTTTCGGCCGGTTGTCCCTGCTGCTGATGAATTTTCTGCTCTGTTTGCCGTTGAACCAGTAGACGAGCCTGATTTTGTTCCCGTCAATCTCGAGGGCGGTGATGCCGCGCTTGCCGATGGTACAGCCTGAATTGAAAACGCTCGGAATGGTGATGTTGTTGTAAAGGCCGCTCCTGAGACCGATTTTTTTCCCCTGGCGGTAACAGGTATCGAGTTCTTCCTTGAGCGCAAGAATTTTCTCCTCTATCTCTTTCCTTTTTTCAGGATGGGCCTGTGGAAAAGCCCTGCAGAGTTCTTCAATCCGGAAATTCAGAAAATCCACCCTCGAAAGGGATTCGAAGAGGGGGCGGTGAGTGTGACCGATGATGGATACAATTTTGGCCTGGTTGGAAAACTCGTAGATGGATTTTTCGATAGCGAACCTGCGGCGGCTGTTGTAGGCGGATGAAAAATTCCTTATTCCTGCCGGCTTCGCCACATAGCGGAGAAACAGCACGATGGCCCTGCTTACCAGGGGATAGGTCTCCCACAGCAGGATCGAGGCCTGATGGCCATGAAACAGCAGCATCGTATCGTTGCCGTAATGGAATTTCAGCGATTCAACAAGCCATGGCGCAAGCTTGTACCCTTTCTCTTCGAGCAGATCGGAATCGTGGTTCCCCCAGGTTTTCCAGAAAAAACCGTTCTTTTCGAACTGCAGGAAAAGATCGAAAAACATACCCCATTGCTCCGTGATGCTCTCCAGAGGAAATTTCAGCAGTTCCTCGATATCGCCGTTCAGGACAAGGCTGTATTTTCCCGGAAGATAGTATCCGGAAAGCATGGTCCGGACAAGATCGGCATTCCTGCGGAATTCGTCCCGCCTGCCGCCGTTTCCCATATGCAGATCACTGAGAATGACTACCTTCGACGACGGGTCGAGCTGAATTGGTTTTGCTTTTATGAGCAGACGCTCGAGGTTTGGATGCTTTTTCTGGTGAAAACTCATAGGCAATAATTGCTCACTGCGAAACATCATGGCCCTATAGCCAGGATATTCAGGCTGTCGGCGGAAAATAACCTCTGCCGGTTTTCAGTGAAATTCCCGAATATATGCGGGCTCATGACCAATATTGTATTTCTGGCATATAACGGTTAACGACATATTGACCGTTCCGGAAGCCTGTACATGTGGTGATATACCGAAAAAATCAACGAAGAGCAAAATTCGGGCTGTAATCCTTTCTGCGCGGATATGACCGGATTTTCAACTGCCTGTTATGGAAAAAGATCTCCCATGCGGGTTCAAAAAGAACTTTCCCTCCAGCAGGTTATCTTTTTTTACAGAATTTTAGTACAATAAGGTAATCCGGCTCGTGGGCGGAATCAACCTGTTTTCATGTTTTTTCAATAACCACTAATCCTAAGAGAAGAGCCATGTCAGACTGTTCAAACTTCAACATTTCAGGCACTGTCAACTGCCTCCTCGAAACCGCTGGCAACATTGCAAAGATCCCGGTCGATCTCCTGAACAACGGCATCAATACAGCCGTATCGATCATCCAGCCTGCAACCAAAACCGCAGCGGACCTTGCTGTGAGCGTCCTGAACACCTTCAGCCAGGTATTGCAGAACATCGCTTCGGTCGTAGCTCCGAAAAACTGAACTGTCCCGGCAGACCGGAAAAAGCCTCCCGTTCCCTATGGAACCGGAGGCTTTTTTATTGTTCGGCACAGGATCAACAGATCGAAGAGCCGGTAAAACAATGGAAAAAAATTCAGCGGATCGATTCGAGGAACCGTTCCGCATCGACTGCAGCCATGCACCCGGTTCCTACTGCAGTTACCGCCTGGCGGTAGGTGTAATCCTGCACGTCGCCGCAGGCGAAAACTCCTTTCACGCTGGTTTCCGTCGATGATTTTTTCGTGATGATGTACCCGTAATCATCAAGGTCGAGCTGTCCCCTGAAAAGCTCCGCGTTCGGCGCATGGCCGATTGCCAGAAAAACCCCGTCGCATTCATGGACACTTGTCTGGCCGGTCCTGACGTTTTTCAGGCGCACACCGGTTACCTTCTGGCCATCCCCCAGTATCTCGTCGACAACCTCGTTGAGGAGTGTGCTGATTTTGGGATGTTTCATCGCCCTGAGGCTCATGATCTTAGAAGCCCTGAACTCTTCACGGCGATGCACCATGGTAACGTGAGATGCGAATTTCGTGAGGTAGAGCGCTTCTTCCATGGCCGTATCACCGCCTCCGATCACAAAAACCCTGCACTCCTTGAAAAAGAAACCGTCACAGGTCGCACAAGCCGAAACGCCCCTGCCGCGATAGCGGTTTTCCGATTCGATACCGAGCCATTTCGCGTTCGCTCCGGTCGCAATGATAAGCGTGCGGGCAAGAAGTTCTCGTCCGTCCTCGAGCATGAGGGAAAACGGGCTTCTTGAAATATCTGCCTCGACAACGTTGCCGGTAATGAATTCGGCGCCGAACCTCGTAGCCTGTTCACGCATTTTCATCATCAGTTCCGGTCCGGGAATCCCCTGGGGAAAACCGGGAAAATTCTCGATATCCGTCGTGATCATCAACTGGCCGCCGGGCTGATAACCTTCGATGACAAGGGGTTTCAGGTTTGCCCTGCCAAGGTAGATTGCTGCGGTATAGCCAGCAGGACCGGTACCGATAACGATGACATCGTGCAATTCAGTAGACATATGGATTCAGGGTAGATGTGATGAAGGAAAAAAACTGACCCGTCAGGGAAACGGGTCAGCGGTACAAGGAGTACATATCATCCTGCGATAAACTGATCGATTTTCTTGGCGATCATGTTTTTCGGCATCGCGCCGACCATCTGATCGACAACTTCTCCGTTCTTGAAAACAAGCATTGAAGGAATGCTCCTGATGCCGTATTTGGCGGCAGTCTGTGGATTTTCGTCAACATTGAGTTTTGCGACGATCGCTTTCCCTTCGTAGTCTCCAGCCAGTTCTTCGATAGTAGGGCCAAGCATCATGCATGGTCCGCACCAGGCTGCCCAG
Organism: uncultured Chlorobiaceae bacterium; assembly: GCA_903928225.1. GTDB lineage: Bacteria > Bacteroidota > Chlorobiia > Chlorobiales > Chlorobiaceae > Chlorobium. The sequence continues at coordinate 1,828 of CAIYPU010000032.1, read as the reverse complement.
AAATCGACAAGCGCCACTTTATCAGCATCGAGGATCTCCGCCTTGAAATTCTGGTCTGTTGCCGTAAGATATTTTCCACTCATATTTTCTGTGTATTTGAATTATTAATGGTGATTGGAGTGAGATGAAATGCAGAAAAAACAAAACTGAATAACTTAATTAAAAAATTCCGAATTATCATCATCCCGTTATCCTGACATTGTCAGGACCGAGGATTTCCTCGAGTTTTTCTATAGTGCTTTCTTCCGCATCGATCGGCGTGCTTCGGGCAAACAGTGTCATCGTCTCGATGTTTTCCCCCGACTGAACCTTAACCTCAAAATCGACGGGGATCCCCCCCTTTTTTTCCGTGCACAGCTTCTTCACTTTCTCAAGCTTTTCGATCTGCACCTGCTCGTCCGCATCGACCTTGAGTATCACTTTCCTGACCATGGTGCTCCTGACTTTCCTGATCGGAACAACTTCACGCACGAGCAGCTTCAGCATCCCTCCGGTCACCTCGGCTTCGACTACGAGCATGAGCACTTCTTCAGGTTTTATCATATGCCCGAACTGTTCGTACACACTTGCAAAAACCGTGAAATCCGCCTTACCGGTAAAATCCTCGATACTGCCGAACATCATCTGCTTCCCTTTGCGGTCCTGGTAGGGCTTCACGGAAACAACGATGCCGATGACCTTGTACTGTTTCGAAGCGACAACTTCCTTCTCGTTGAGAGGAAGGGTTGCGAAGGCCTGCCAGTCGCGTTTATAGGGTGAAAGCGGATGGCGGCTCAGGTAGAAGCCGACAAGTTTTTTCTCATGCAGCAGTTTCTCCGAATCGGGCATGACGTCAGCCGGGTCCATTTCCGGAAAATGCTCTTCTTCCAGCGCACCGCCCTCTTCTGCGGTAAAAAAGCCGCACTGGCCGAGCGTTACCGAACGGTTGCGCATCTGCCCGTACTTGATTGCCTTGTCGATGTTGGCAAGCAGTTTCGCCCGATGGGGATCGAGTTCGTCCAGCGCCCCGGAAAGGATGAGGCATTCGAGCGCCTTGCGGTTCATGAGCCTCAGGTCCACGGACGCGGCGAGATCGAACAGGTTCTGGAAATCGCGCTTCCTGCGCATACGCGAGGTCACGACAGCCCTTGCCGCACCCCCAACCTGCTTGATGGCGCTCAATCCCACGCGTATGGCGGCGTGCCGGCCGACATCTTCGACTGAAAAAAGCGCATCGCTTTTATTGATCGAGGGCGGCAGGGTCGTGATGCCGAAGGTCTTGGCCTCGTCGGTCAGATGCTTCATCCTGTCGGTATCGCCGATCTCGCTGTTCAGGATGGCCGTCATGAACTCGATGGTATAATGGGCCTTCAGGTACCCGGTCCAGTACGCCAGCACTCCATAGGCGGCCGAATGGCTTTTGTTGAAACCGTAACCGGCAAATTCCGCCATCAGCTCGAACACCCTTGTCGCCAGGGTGTCGTGCACCCCTTTTTTGACAGCGCCCTGGACAAAATCCGATTTGAACTTCTCCATGATTTCGGGCTTCTTTTTCCCCATGGCCTTGCGGAGATTGTCCGCTTTCGCCATTGAAAAGCCGCCCATCACCTGGGAAATCTGCATCACCTGTTCCTGGTAGACAATGACACCGTACGTTTCCTTGAGAATCTCCTCCAGCATCGGATGCATGTAGTCTATCTCCTCCCTCCCATGCTTGCGGTCGACGAAAAGGTCCACCGCATTGCGCTTCTCGTCGATGCGTGCATTGAGGGCGCCGGGCCGGTAAAGCGCGCTCATAGCGATGATATCGCCGATCTGTGTTGGCTGCAGGCGGGTCATGTAGCTCTGC
>CAIYPU010000031.1 GCA_903928225.1 uncultured Chlorobiaceae bacterium | reverse complement strand
GAGAGAGGTTGTCTGATTACATCATAAACGTTCATCCACTATGCCGAGAGGACCGCGACTTGACGCACCGGGAACCCTGCATCATGTGATCGTGAGGGGAATCGAGCAGGGCTGTATCGTCAGGGACGATACGGACAGGAAAACATTTGTCGAACGCATGGGCCTCCTGGCAAAAGGATCGGATACGGAAATCTATGCCTTTGCCCTGATGACGAACCATGCGCATATCCTGCTGAAAAGCGGCCCTGACGGCATCTCAACATATATGCGCTGCCTGCTGACAGGTTATGCACAGTACTTCAACCGGAGGCACAAACGGGCGGGCCATCTCTTCCAGAATCGCTACAAATCGATCATTTGCGAGGAGGAGGCATATTTCGACAAGCTTGTGGCATATATCCATCTCAATCCCTTGCGGGCGGGACTTGTCGAAAACCTCCAGCAGCTTGCAGAGTATCCCTGGTGCGGGCATGCGGTGCTGATGAACAAGGTCAGGTATGACTGGATGGCCCGTGATTACGTTCTGCAGTTTTTCGGAAGAAAAGAGGGTACGGCAAGGCAAGCCTATCTCCAGTTTCTCGAATCAGAACAGGGGATCGACCGTGAACAGGAGCTGTCAGGCGGAGGGCTGGTGCGTTCCCAGGGCGGATGGACGAATGTGCGGTCCATGTGGAAAAGAGGCGAGAAAGCTCTCGGTGATCAACGGATTCTCGGTGGAGACGATTTCGTGCAAGCTATACTGAACGAGGCTGCAGAGCGGGAGGATTCCGATTTGCCAGTAAACGAGAGATTGCGGATGCTGGACAACGATCTCAGGCGGCTCTGCGAAGCTGAAGGAGTGACCCTTGCGTTCCTGCAGTCCGGAAGCAGGATGGGAAAGCTCCCGATACTTCGGAAACAGATTGCCAGGAAAGCGGTTTTCGAGTATGGCCTGACGCTTGTCGATACGGCAAAACGGCTTGGCGTAACACCGAATGCGGTTAATTACATGCTGAAGGATCGGTGATACAGCAGAAGTTCTGTCCAGCCTGATTTGAACGGAAACCTCCGTTCGGCTGAATAGATTCTGCGTAATCTGTCGATGTTTGAGTTATTCAGCTGCGTCCCTCAGGTATTGGCATGGGGAATTGAAGAGAGAAGTATTGTCTGGGACGATAAGGACAGTTAAACGTTTGTTGTCACCAGGAAGTGCTTTATTCTGTATAATTACGGCAGAGGATGTTTTTTTGATCATATAATCCATTGGATTATTTTATAATGAACATTACTATTGTTGAACTGCCGGAATTTATCCGTCGATCGGAAAAGCTGATGAGTGCTGAAGAGCATGATCAGTTGCTTTCCTTTTTGGCGACGAATCCGACTGCGGGTATTCTTATTCAAGGCACTGGAGGAGTAAGGAAGCTTCGATGGGCGGCGGGAAACAAAGGAAAAAGTGGGAGTAACCGAATTATTTATTTTTATCACAATTTGGAGATGCCTCTTTTTCTTTTGACGGTGTTCAGCAAAAGTGAACGGGAGAACCTTTCAAAACAGGAACGAAATGATTTGTCTGGTTTGACGAAACTGCTGGTGCAAAATTACAGAAAAGCACATGAATAGTACATTTGAGAGCATAAAAAAAGGGCTGGAAGAGGCTGTCGAGCACTCGAAGGGGAAAAAAGTACCGGTCAGGATATTTCATCCCGAGCCAGTCAACGTGAAAATTATCAGGCAAAAGACACGTTTGACTCAGGATGAATTTGCTGCAGCATTCGGTATCAGTGTTGCGACATTACGCCATTGGGAACGTGGCGATCGAAAACCTCAAGGTCCTGCGCTTGTTCTTCTCAATCTGGTCAGGCGATCTCCGGACACGATATTGAAAATCTTGAATGATTGATGAAGCGGAAAAAGTTCGGAACGATTGTTTTGAATATCGTGGGAAAGACTTGGTGACGCTCCGGGAACCCAGCATCATGTGATTGTTCGGGGAATCGAGCAGTGTTGCGCATCTGCCGGAATAACCCGCGTATTCCTGTTGTCGGGGAGCAGGTTGGGGTAGCTTCCCCAGCTGAGAAAGCAGCTTGCCAGAAAAGCGGTGTTCGAGTATTGCCTGTCGCTGGCTGAGACGGCAAGATGGATTGGAGTGTCAGGGACAGCAGTGAATTACCTGTTGAGAGATTGATGATACAGCCGGAAAATCTGTCCAACCTGATTTGAACGGATAGTTTATGTTCGGCTGATGCAATTCTACAAAATATGCTGATGTTTGAGTAATTCAGCTGCGTCCCGCCCTGATACGCGTCAACTTCGAACACCTTATCCGCTCTGGGGCAAAAAAGTGTTCGATCTTTGGCGGATTTTGTGTTCGAGGTTCAACGGATTATGCAGGCAATACTCCCGTTCCGCAACAAATTCTTTACATCATCCAATTCATCCGATCTGTTTCGACAGTTCTTATCTCCAGTAATCAGGGGGCAATCCATTGCTTAATGATTAACATGCTATACCCATAATGATATAGGTGGCGGATAATGATAAGGAATGATGCTTGATAGGGTATAAAATACATGCATATACGTCATGATAGTCCTATATCGGGTATAATGAAATTTTTTCAGCATGTAAGAAAAGCCTCAAGACATTCAGGTATGCTTGATTTACGGTATTGGTCTCATCCTCTCATTCCTGGAAGAGTATTGTCCCGAGAAAGGTCCGCAATGAACGTCGTCCCCAAATTCTTTGCACGCCGGTAACGGATAGTCCGCGGGATCAGCTGTTGATTACCCTGCATAGACCTCTGTCCCTGCAACGCTTCAAGCTGCCTGGAGCCGGTTGCACACTGAATGGCGCGAGCGG
>CAIYPU010000030.1 GCA_903928225.1 uncultured Chlorobiaceae bacterium | reverse complement strand
GCAGGAGTGAGTATGCCGATGCAACGATGAACGGATGAAAAGCAGGTGAACAATATTCTGAAGTGTTACGCTGCCCTCGTTTGCTTACGTCCCTCAATTCCTTAGTTTCTGCAGTTGCTGAGATTCTTCGGAACATCACTCTGTAACTGAATGGCATGAATGTCGTCCCCTAATTTGCTGTCAGGGAAGAAGAAAGTGAGTCGCACTCAATTTTACTGGAAGTGGAGTATTGGGTTTTGGAAGAAGATCGGCTTGGTATGTGTAGCCGATAGTTCAGAAATAGTCATCTTCATGCTGATGCCGAAACGCAAGGATCGTGATGGTTTGCTGATTGTCGATTTCGAACAGGGCGACATAACCGGAGTTGCCGAATGATATCAACAGTTCACGCAGCCATGGGGTTTCCGGTGTCGCTTTTCTGCAACTCAACGGAAAGTGCCTAAGGAACTTCACTGCTCGATAGATGGCATCAATGGCCTGTTCAGCAACGTTCAAGTCTTTTTCAAGCAAAAAATCATAAAGACGGACAAGGTCATTTTTTGCTTCCGTTGTAAACCGGACAGTGAACTTCACCGTTTTTTCTGTTTTGCTTTGTCGAGCCTCTGCTGCAGTTCCTTCATAACAAGGTCAGCGTCCACATACTCCCCGGAACTGAGAGCGTGGTCCCGTGACGCGAGTCCTCTGGCTATAAACTCTTTTTGATTGAGCCGCCGATCGATATTAGCACGCAGTGATGTTTCGATGAATGAAGAAAGAGTTTCACCATGCTTGAGAACCTGTTCAGCAGCTTTTCGCAGCTCAGGTTCGACACGGAGCGATGGTAATGATGCGCTTTTCATGGCAGTTGATGTGTATGCGGTGATTGCGTTGCATATGCAATTCAATATAGCATGTACATAAAACAACGGCAATGGGATGAGCCAGTTTTTTCTGAATAAGAACCGGGACGCTCGTAACTACGTAAACAAACGTGTGGGATCAGGGAAAGCGTAAACGAGGTCACAGAGAAATCATTTCCTGTCTTTTTTATGAAGAATAATTATTGATCGGAGCGTTACTCTGCCAAGAGGAGCGAGACTCGACGCGCCGGGTGAGTTGCATCATATTATGGTACCGGGGAATCGAGAGGACGGCGATTGTTATTGATGTTGAATCCCTCCGGATTTTTTGGACCGGGCATGGTAAAGCCGCGGAGAAAACCGGAATGGTGATCTGACCCTTGGGCAGATGACCATTGCAATGGGCATGACTCATTCGGATGTTGCATGGACGCCGTGGATTTCAGAGGCAGGAGTGAGTATATTGGTGCCACGATGAACGGCGGAAAAAGATGAACAATTTGTGTATCAGATGTCGCTTCTGAACCTCACGAATCCCTGGCCCGGAATAACCGCGGCGGACTACGAAGCGCACATGTCCCATCCCGATGTGCTTCAGCTTCAGGCGCTCAACTCGATTTTCCAGAGCCAGTACGAAGACTATCTGCCGGAGACGCTGCTCTATATCGGCATCTGCACCGGTAACGGCCTGGAACACGTCAGGCCGGAAGTCACCAGGACAGTCTATGGAATTGATATCAACGAGCATTTCCTGAATCTCTGCACCGCCAGGTACGGCGAAAAAATCGGTTCCCTTCAGACCCGTTGCCTCGACCTGAATCACGAGTACTTTTCCGAAGCGACGGTGGATCTCGTCGTCGTGAATCTGGTGCTTGAATTCATTGACATTGAACGGTTCATCGGGCAACTCAGGCAGGTCATGAAAAAAGGGACGATTGTCTCCATTGTGTTTCAGGTCAGGCACGACGCACCTCGCATTTCAAGTTCCGGAGTCAAGGCAATGGAGGTTTTGTCGGGGTTCAAGCAGGAGGTTGACCGGAAATTCCTTGAGAAACAGCTGCTTAGGGCAGGGCTGGTTCGCATCAGAGAGCAGAACCGGTTCATGAGTGACGGCAAGGAGCTGGTCCGCATCGATTTCAGAAACACATGACCGCTTTGAATTGTCGAAGGCATTATTGAAAACACCTTCACCGCCATGATCGAAAGCGTTCGCGAGCCCTCCGTCAGCGCCGGGCTCATCGACAGAAAAACATTTGACGACGGAATCAGGGGATTGCGGCGGACGGCCGAGGATGATGGTGTGTTCGCAAGTTACGGCTTTTCCGCGTAGCACAGGATATAGTCCAGGCCGGCATAGACACTCTCGGCAGATCGGTTCAGGGTCAGTTGCGCAAGGATCTTCGCAAGCGGATGCAGCTTGTCGACAAAGGTCCGGTTTTCTGACAGGTAGTCATGAAGAGGCTTGTAGACATCGTCACGTATCGATCTGATGTCGATCTGGACAAATCCGGCCCTGGAGAGCTTGTCGTCGTAGGAGGGGATCAGATAGCGGTTTTCAATTGGGATGTTGAATTTTCCCGCGACAAGGCTCCATGAATACCATTGCTCCATTCTCCTGAAGAGGTTCCTGGAGTTTTCTCTGGGCAGGATGTCCGCGGTCACAAGCCTTCCGCCCGGCCGCAGAACGCGGAACGCTTCCCTGAAAAAATCCTCACGGCTTCTGTAATGGAAAGCGCTTTCCACGGAAACCACCAGGTCGACGGATTCATTTTCAATCGGCATCTCTGTCGCCGAACCTTCCCTCAGGTCGATTGATTTCACGAGGCTTGCTTCGGCAACATTCTTCCTTGCGCGCTCGACCTGGGAGCGCGTAATATTCAGCCCGATGATTTTTTCGGGTTTTATCTTCCTCGACCAGAGGATGTCCTGGTCGCCAAAACCATACCCGCAATCCAGTACGGTATCGCCCGGCCCCATGCCGCCTCTTTTCGCCACAAGAAGAGCAAGCTCTTCGCTGGCTTCGTCGATGGTATCCGCATCCCGCCAATAGCCGAGATTCAGGTATAACGCATTCCCGGTAAGCGAAGAGGTGCCGATGAGGTCATAGACTTCCGTGGTTTTCAAGCCATGGAATGGATTGAAAAGCCAGTTCAGGTATCTGAAAAAACGATCAGTATTGTTGTCCGGCATGGTCATGTTTTGTTTTCCGTTGAAAACGCACGAATCCTTTCCACCGTTCGCCATTGGGCATCGCAGCCTCTGAATGCGCCCCCGATGATCGGGCGCATGTCTGTTTCCTTGAAAAATCGCCAAAACCATAAAAAACCATCCCCCATCTGCCCCCTCCCTCGTCCGGGTGCTCGGATAAAAAATTGCTACATTGATGCACGATACGTAATCCGCCGGGGGAACACGGTACAGAAGCCACCTTCCGCCGGCAAGCCATAACCAGGCTCTCAGCATGTCACTTCTTGTTTTCCGGCCGGACGCGGGCGGGCCGATCGAATATACCCTGAAGGTCAGTACGAGGGCGAAATACGCCCGGCTCAGGATGCTGCCCCATGCCGGACTTCAGGTTGTGGTGCCCGGTAAGGGATATTCGCAGAGGAAGATCGAATCGCTGCTCCTCCAGCACGAGGCCTGGATCCGCAAAACAGCCGCCCGGATGGACGCGCACCGCCCGGAACCCGAACCGACCCATGAAAACGGCATGCCGGTGAGCCTTGTTTTCCGTCATGTGCCCGAAGAGTGGCATATCCTGTACCGCAGCGATATTTCGCGTACGAAAGCGGACCGTATGAACATGACGCTCCATCTGCCCGCACTGGCGGCGAACCGGGAGCGCTGCCGCAGGTTGCTGCTCTCATGGATCAGGCAGCGGGCAGCCGAAGAGCTTCTGCCATTGCTTGCCACCCTTGCCGAAAGCCGGGGTTTCACCTGTTCGGGGGCAGGGGTGCGCCTGCTGCATTCGCGGTGGGGAAGCTGCTCGTCGCGCAAAGTGATCTCCCTGAACACCAAGCTCCTGTTCCTGCCCGAGCACCTCGTTCGCCATATTTTGCTCCACGAGCTGTGCCATACGGTCCATATGGACCATTCCCGGTCTTTCCGGGAGCTTCTCCGGCATCACGACCCCTTGTCGCGACTCAGCGACCGCGACCTGAAAACCGCATGGAAGTACGTGCCGGAATGGATCTCCCTTCGGCCGTGAATTTTTCTTGATAAACAGGCTGTCTGCCTTTCATGCAGCAAGCCATCTTACAGGACCGACCGGAGCGTTTCGACGATATCCGACGCGCTCATGGGCGGGCGGCCGGGAAGGCGGCCCTCGGCGTCACTTGCGATGAGCAGGCTGTCCTTGGCATACCTTTCCAGCAGTTCCTCTCCTATGCCGACCTCGGAAAGCCTGGTCGGGCAGCCGATGGTGCGCAGGAAGGCTTCGAAGCGCCCGATCCCTTCCGCGGCAGCTTCGGCGGCGTTATCTTTTTGAAACGGGATCCCGAAAATCCGCTGGGCGAACTGCGCGAACCGTTCCGGGCGCGATCTGGCGGCAAACCGCATCCATGCCGGACTGACGATGGAAAGGCCGGCGCCGTGGGCGATATCGTGGTGCGCCGACAGGGAGTGCTCGATGATATGCACCGGAAACGCAGCATTGCTTCCCACCTGTGCCACGCCCATCAGCGCGACGGTCGATGCCCATTGCACCTGGGCGCGCGCTTCGACGTCATGGCCGTTCACCACAGCTTTTGGGCCCCACTCCATCGCGGTGATGATGATCCCTTCGGCGATGCGGTCCTGCAGAGGAGTGCCGTCCACACCGTTGAAGTACGATTCGGTCACATGCGTGATCAGGTCGCAAACACCGTAGGCGGTCTGGTCCGCAGGGACACTCGCCGCAAGTTCCGGATCGACGACTGAAACCTTCGGGTAGAGGCATTCCGCTACCACGAACGACTTGACGGTTGTCGCTTCATCGGTGATTACCGCGCCGCCGTTCATTTCCGAACCGGTGGCGGCAAGGGTCGGGATGGTAACGATCGGAAGGGCCCGTTCAGGTTTCCTGCGGTTTTCACCCCTGTGGACCATCATGTCCCAGGGATCGCCTTCGTAAAATACCGCCGCCGCCATCACTTTCGCCGCATCCATGGTGCTTCCGCCACCCAGTGCGACGACAATGTCGCAACCTTCTTCCTTTGCGATCCCGGCTCCCCGCTTTACCGTCGATAACCGCGGGTTGGGTTCGACTCCGGAGCATTCTGCCCAGGAGACGCCTGCCTGTTCAAGGCTGGCGACCGCCCTCTGGAACGTGCCGTTTCGTTTGATGCTGCCGCCGCCGGTGACGAGAAGGGCCTTTTTCCCGTATGCCCTGGCTTCAGTTCCGAGCTGTGCGAGCGTTCCTGCTCCGAAAATTAGCCTTGTCGGGTTGTGATAGGTGAATTTCATAGTGTATTCAGGTAAAAGTTGCCTGTGTTGGTTAATGGCAATCAAGATGAATATCGCTCCGGGGAACGATCGCAATTATCTTTACGGACAATTGTGTAACATGTCGTGCAATGCTTCCCTGATTCCCGGTCGTATGCTCAGCCATAGCGTTTTTTCTCCATCAGTTTAACTCCCGAAAACAGGAGCGTCAGGACAAAGAGCAGGAGGGCCCAGAGCAGCGAAAACGTGAACGCCGCAATCGCGGAAAATATTCCGCAGGTCATTCCCGTCAATACAACTGCGGCAAGCCAGGTAAGGCATCCGAAGAGAAAACGGAATGATTTTATCGGTTTGGACAGGGCGGAAACTGTCGAAGCTGCCAGAGCGGCAGCGAATGAAGTCCACCATGCCGTGTCGGAAAAAAAATCCATCGAAATTGTGTGTTCATTGCGAGACCGTAAGTCGAAGATAACGCTGCACGGGGAAAATGAAAATACCGCAGTGCTCCGGTGGAGGAGGTGAATTCACAAATGCGTACATTAGATGATGATGTCTTCCTCATAAGCATCAACGCAATTTTCAGCCCCATGAATATCGGCATTCCAAAGGAAATCAAGTCCGGGGAAAACAGGGTCTCCTGCACACCTGCCGGAGTTCGGCACCTCGTTTCATCGGGCCACAAGGTAACCGTCGAATCCGGTGCCGGCCTGAACAGCGGATTTGCCGACGAGAAGTACATCCGGGCAGGGGCTGTCATCAGCACTTCCGCCGAAAAGGTATGGAACAGCGATCTTGTCGTCAAGGTCAAGGAGCCGCTGAAGCAGGAATATGGCTTTTTCCGGAAAGAACAGATGATTTTTACCTTCCTGCACCTTGCAAGCGTTCCTGAACTGGCTGAAGAAATGCTCGAACAGGGCGTGACCGCGATTGCCTACGAAACGGTCCAGGAAAACGGGCGCCTTCCGCTGCTCGCGCCCATGAGCGAAATCGCAGGGAAGATGAGCGTCATGATGGGAGGATTTTACCTTTCCAGGCATCAGGGCGGGGAAGGGAAGCTGCTTGGCGGCGTTCCGGGCGTGCTGCCCTGCAGGGTCGTGATTTTCGGCGGGGGATCGGCCGGTATGCATGCGGCGAAAGTCGCTGCCGGGCTCGGGTCCGACGTGACTTTGCTCGACGTGAGCCAGGAGAGGATGCGGTTCCTTGAATCGGCCCTCCCTCCGCAGGTCCATACGCTCTACTCCACCGAACAGCATATCGAGGAGCAGCTCCAGACGGGCGACCTGCTGATCGGGGCGGTGAACGTGCCCGGCGCGGCCGCCACGAAAATCATTACCAGGGAGACGCTCCGGCTCATGAAACCGGGTGCCGTTTTCGTCGACATCTCTATCGATCAGGGCGGCTGCTCCGAGACTTCGCGTCCGACGACCCACGACAAACCGGTCTATTTCGAAGAAAAGGTCCTGCATTACTGCGTAGCGAACATGCCATCGGCGTACCCCCAGACCTCGACCGAGGCCCTGACAGGGGTCACCCTGCCCTATATCAGAAGGATCGCCGATTTCGGGCTCGAAAGCGCCATGGTGATGATGCCAGGGTTGTCGCCGGGCCTGAATATCTGGAACGGTGCGGTGACGCACGAGGCAGTTGCCAGGTCGCTTGGAAAACCTTACCTCGAGAACCCGTTTATCTGATCGACGATGAATCCGGATGGTCAGGGGTCGAGGAGCTTGAACCCCGTTTCCTGATCGATCCTGCGGATGGCGGTGTTGCCGAGCAGTTCGGTCAGGATGATTTCCATGACAAGCCAGACTTTGACCCCGTTGCGGACGCAGCCTGTTACGGTGCTTTCTTCTCGTCCGCACGCTATGTGCATATGCAGTACTGGATTACCGCTCTCATCGGGGAATATCGTCCCCGTGCCGAATATCTCATGGGCCTCATAAAGTTCATGTGTCATGATGCTTACGGGCTTGACATGCCCCTCTTCCGGCCCTACCACCAGAACGCTCCCTTTGTCCGCACCGCCGAGGGCTGTGACGGTTGCCCGTTCGATGCCGTGATCCCTGGAAAACTGTTCGAGTTTCTCGTGGATGATTTCACCGTCTTCGAGCCTTATGACAAAGGTCCTGCCCTGTCTCGCTTCTGAATATTTCATCGGGTGCGGGTTGTTTGAAAGTCTGAAGGCAGCAGAGATTTGCCTGCCGGGTTATTACTCATGCTGTTGTTCTTTTTCTCCGGTCATCCAGTCTTATTCTGTCATTCGGCCTTTTTTTTGTCATTCTGAACGAAGTGAAGAATCCACAAAGCGGCAGGTCAGGAAAAGAATGTTTCGCTTCATTTTCATTGCGTTCAGCATGAAGGAAGGCGACGTTATTCCAGGTAAAGCGAAGAATATATAATGTGTTGTGTAGTTATTCATTCCACTACGCTTCATTGCGGAATGACAGCTTCGTTACTTGAATTTTCATTGCCGGAACAGTAACTGAAACAGTTCGGGGCCGGCATTCTGCCCTTCAAGAGCGAAATGTAGTGAAACCGGTCATGTTGTTCAAATCAAATCAATGCGGCAATGCCGGAAACGGCGGCTTTGCCTTCAGCGGTTGAGGCGCCAGATTCCCCAGTTCAGGTAACAGGCGAACAACCCCCAGCAGAAATAGGGGAGAAGCAGCAGCGCCGCAATCGTGCTTGCTCTCGAAAAAAGCGCGATCAGCATGGCGAGGGTCATGTCGATCACGATGAGGTCGATGAGTGCGGGCAGGATTTTCCTTTTCCCGAAAAAAAGTGAAGTCCAGCTGAAACTCGCTGTGAAATGGACGATGAGGACCACCCCTGTCAGCAGAGCGTCTGGCCGTGCCGGTGCAAGAAAATAAACGGCCAGGGCAGAGATGATGAACACGTAAAGGATAGCCCATACCCGGCCGAATATCGTCTTAGGGGGAGTCAGCGGGGGCTTTTTCAGGTTGTCGTACCAGGTTGCCATGCGTTGTTTTTCATTTGCAGGAAGGTTACAGCGGGTACCAGCAATGACAACCGATATCGGAAAGGTTTTTGTTCCCGGCCTTCATGGGGGTGAAAACCGGGAAAATCATGGATGTAGCTCAGTTTTCGAAAAACTCTATGCGCAGGTTGTCATCTTCCTGTTCCGAAATATGGTAGTGCCCTTTTCTCGATACGCTGAGCCCTTTCCTGTCGGCGGCAGGGATGATGATCTGTTCGATTTTTTCCGCTTCGTCCGCCGGACAGCTCCTGTTGAAAAAAAGGTGAAGCTGCATGCCCGAATTGTCAAACTGCAGCATGAAATCGTTATGGTCGACGAAGACCAGGTCTTCGTATGCGTAAGTTACTTTGTGTCCGAGCTCTTCGAGGAGCTGCATGACGGTGCCGAGTGGTCGAAAGAGTTGTTCCATGGTTCAGTGCTCCGGGTTTGTGCAGGAAAATCCGCTGTTGAGCGGACATGAATCGAGATCGGTCATTTTCAGGGATTCCACTACCTTTTCAGCCCCTGGAACGGCATCGAGATTGATGATTTTACGGAGAACGGCGGTATCGAAACCCTGGAGGCATCTCTGGCCTATTTTCATCAGCGGCCTTCTGATGAGGATAGGCTGCCTGACCATCATGTCAATCGCCTCCTCGTTTGTCAGAGCGTCAGGGTCCACTTCTCCCGATTTCACGGCGGGTGCTGAAGGGTTCAGGCATTCTGCGGCCGGTTTTTCTCCGAGGAAGGGCGCCAGTTCCTCTTTTGTCCAGGGATAGTCAAGAATGCTGACAGCTTCAACCGGGTTGCCGGAAAGTTCAAGCATCGCTTTCTGGCGGGCGTTGTTTCTGCATCCCGGTTTTTCAAAAAAGAGGATCTTTTCCATACTGCAAAAGAAATGCCGGAATTATTTAATAAAATCAGGTTAATAACTCATCGATTGGCTAAAATTTAGGAAATTAAAATCAATAACAATAAATTTTTTTGTAAAAACCTTGTTAAACATTATTTGCTGATATTTTTTCCGGTTTCTCTTTCGACGCCCGGGACGAAGTTTTTTCCCCTCCCGAGTTTCGGTACGCCGAGGACTTCACGGGAGCGGTCAAGGGCGTCATCGATGTTTCCGAAGACATTTTCTTCGCCGATGTCATCGAGCAGGCCGAACTGCTGCATAGCCGAGAGCGGCTGGGCGTGAACTCCGGAGAGGATCAGCCGTGCCCCGGATTTACGGCAATCCTCGTGCAGCTCTTTGAGCATGTTCAGGCCTGTGGCGTCCACGGTGAGTACCTGGCGCATCCTGATGATCCTGACTTTCGGGGCGTTTTCCACGATATGCATCGCATCCCTGAACTTCGAAGCGGCCCCGAAGAAAAACGGTCCGTTGATTTCAAAGACTTCTACGCCGTCCGGGACTTTCCTGGTGACGATGGTGTTGGGATCATCTTCCTCGTCGCGGTCCTGCAGTTCATTGGTGACGATTCCCACGTTAGCGAGTCCGGCCATCCGTTGCATGAAGAGGATGACGGAGAGCAGCATCCCTATCTCGATGGCGAGCGTGAGATCGAAGACGACCGTGAGGCCGAAGGTTGTCAGGAGCACGACTACGTCGCTTCGCGGGCTTTTCAGGAGCTGTTTGAAGACGCTGATTTCGCTCATGTTCCATGAAACGACGATGAGGATTGCCGCAAGGGCCGGCATGGGGATGAGTTTTGCCCATCGTCCGAAGAGCAGCATGATGCCGAGGAGGGTAATGGCATGAACCATGCCGGCGACAGGGCTCCTGCCTCCGTTTTTCACGTTGGTTGCGGTCCTCGCTATCGCTCCCGTGACGGGAATGCCGCCGAAGAGCGGTGTTACGATGTTTGCCGCTCCCTGGGCTATCAGTTCCATGTTCGATTTATGCCTGCCGCCAATCATACCGTCTGCGACAACTGCCGACAGCAGCGCTTCAATGGCGCCGAGAAGGGCAATGGTTGTCGCGGGCATGATGAGTTGCCTTACCGAAGAGAAATCGAACGTTGGAAACGAGGGCTGTGGAATGGTCGATGGAATTTCCCCGAACCGCGATTCGATGGTCGGTACGTCGATATGCAGGAGATTGACAAGAATCGTCGATACCAGGATAGCGATGAGTGAGCCCGGTATTTTGCGCGACACCCTGGGCCAGAATACGATGATCAGCAGAGAGAGCATGCCGACAAGGAAGCTCGATAGGCTGAACGTGCCGATATGGGAAGCGTATGCCGTCCATTTTCCGATGAAATCGCCGGGCAGGGGGCCGGTTTCGAGCCCGAGGAAATCCTTGATCTGGCTGGAGAAGATGATGACGGCTATGCCGCTCGTGAAGCCGACGATGACCGGATACGGTATGAACTTGATGAGCGAGCCGAACTGCGCGATACCCATCAGCATGAGGATCACCCCGGCCATCATGGTCGCCACGAGGAGGCCGTTTATGCCATATTGCTGGACGATGCCGTAAAGGATGACGATGAATGCGCCTGTCGGGCCGCCGATCTGGACCCTGCTGCCGCCGAGAAACGAGACGAGGAACCCGCCGATTACGGCGGTGATCAATCCTTTGTCCGGCGATACCCCGGATGCTATCGCGAAAGCGATAGCCAGGGGCAGGGCGACGATGCCGACCATGATGCCGGCGACCATATCTTTCATGACCCGGTCCGGGGTCAGTTCGGGTAGAACGGTAAAGAACTTGGGCTTGAACATGGAATGCCTCTCAAGAAGTAAATTAAGAACAGCCGTAATGGACAAGGTTTTCTATATACCATTTTCACTGTGGTTTATCAATAATGCGGGTATTTTCTTTTTACTCTTTCGCCTGAATTTCCATGCATTTACGGGCGCAATTTCATAACTTTCCCAATATGGGGCCGTTTCTTCTTTCATCTTTCACTTCTTTCACCATGAATTCATCCGATCCGCTTCTCCAGCCGCTCTCGAATGAAGAACTCGGGCTACTCGAGAATGTTCTCCTTTCCGGGACCGCTCCTGAAGAGAGCATGACTTCGGTTGAGATGGTCGACGGTTACATGACCGCACTCATCACAGGTCCGGAGCTTCCGCATCAGGATATCTGGATTTCCTATATCTGGGACCAGGAGAACGGCGAAATGCCCCGGTTTTCTTCCGATGAAGAAGCGGCGCTTCTGCGGGAATACCTCATCAGGCATATGAACAGCATAGCCATGCAGTTCGAGGAAGATCCCGAGGAGTTTCTTCCGCTCTACGAAAAAATCAGCTACCATGACGACGAAGAAATGGCTGCTGCGGTGGAAGACTGGGCTCTCGGGTTCGCAACGGGCATGGAACTTACCCACGAAGCCTGGAAACCGTTTTTCGAGGACGACGATGCCGCTCTCCTTGCGTTTCCCATTTTTGTGCTTGGAAAGATCACGGATGACTATGAGTCGATGTCCGAGGAGGACCTCGACGGGCTTGTCCGGAGATTGCCGGATTTTGTCATCAGGATCCACGAGTACTGGCACGACCGCCAATAGGCATTTTCTTCATTCTTTTCGCTGATTCAGTGGACATAACCTTCAGAACGCTGGCCGATCTTCTCGTTTCCCGTCCCCTGACCCTGGATGTCGAGATCGAAGAAGAGTGCTGCGGGCCTTTTTCCATCAAGGGGATCGAGCTTGAAGCGACCGTCATGCATCTCGGATTGAGGGATTATGTTAAACTTTCACTCCTGCTTTCACCCTCCGAAATGCTCGTGTATCAGAACATGTTCCTGGCCTGGATTCGCGAATCTTTCAGGAACAGCCGGTTTTCGGTGGTGGAAAGCAAACTTGATCATGCCGTTCTTCTGCTTTTCTCGAAAAGTTTCGGTTCGGAAGATCCTTTCGTCGATGCGCTCAGGACGGCAAGGTGGCTCGGTGAGAACGATACCCTGAAATTTTGTCCGGCAATCGGCATTGCAAGCGGTACCGTCATGGCCGGCTTTACCGGTTCGGGAGGTGATGCCCGGGCTTCGGTTTTCGGCCGTCCTCTTCTTGTCGCGTCAGCCTGTGCGATGCTCAATCCGAAAGTCGACGCAGCATCTGCTATAACCTTTCCCGGGAACGAGTGGGACGGTCGCAGCCTCGAATGTGTTTTTCCCCCTGTGGAGTACGACCATCCCGATAAAGGGCGAGTCCGGCTGCCAAGCACCTGGAAGCTCGGAGAGCTATCTGAAGCCGATCTTCCCGGGATCGGGCGCTTTTTGTTACGCGATATCGCGAATTTCATCCACTGGATGCCATCTGTTTCCGCTTCCGACAAGGCCTGCGAGTGGGTGAGGCTTATGCGCGCGAAAGGTTTTTACCGGAAAATTAATTAGAGCCGGCTGGCGTTTGCATTTTTCAGCGGGCGTAACTGCTGTTTTCCGGTTGTATTCATCTATGCATACTCAATCATCAAAGAAACCCAATCATTATGGCAACAACCAGTGATAACCTGAAAGACGCGTTTGCAGGCGAGAGCCAGGCGAACCAGAAATACCTCGCATTTGCGAAAGCTGCGGAAAAAGAGGGCTTCGGCAACATCGCGAAGCTTTTCCGCACCACAGCCCAGGCGGAAAGGATACATGCCGCCGGTCACCTTGAAGCCATGGGTGGATTAGGTTCAACCGCGTTCAACCTTATGGCGGCCATCGGCGGAGAAACCTACGAGCATACCGAAATGTACCCGCCCATGCTTGAACAGGCCGAAAGCGAAGGCCATGAAGCGAAAAAGATGTTCCAGTTTGCCCTCAAGGCGGAAAAAAAGCATGCGGAACTCTACCGGGAAGCTCTGGAAGCGGTGAAGCAGGGCAAGGACCTCAAGGCGACAGAAGTCTGGCTCTGTCCCTACTGTGGCCACATCGAACTCGACAGGCCGCCGGAAACCTGTCCGATCTGCGGAGCGAAAGCCGCCCAGTTTGTTCAGGTGTGAGGACTGGGGACTGGGGACTGGGGACTGAGGACTGAGGACTGAGGACTGAGGACTGAGGACTGAGGACTGAGGACTGAGGACTGAGGACTGAGGACTGGGGACTGGGGACTGGGGACTGGGGACTG
>CAIYPU010000029.1 GCA_903928225.1 uncultured Chlorobiaceae bacterium | reverse complement strand
TGCGGACCCGGCATCGTATTTTTTCCGGATGTAGTCGAGGCTTTTCTGCAGCGCGGCGATTTCACGGTCCTGCACCCTGACGGCTTCCCGAAGGAACATGATGCCGTAAAAGGTCCTGAGCGATGCATAGGAAAGGTCCCTGCCTGTCATGTCGAGCTCGTAGACCGCACTCTGTTTTCCCGATTTCGCGATGTCGACCTGCCTTGCCGTCCTGCCGAAATCGAAGAGCATCATCTCGGCTTTCACCTTCGCATCGTAGTTGTCGTTCGGCATGAATTTCATCGAAGTACCGCCGAATTCCATCTCGGAAACAGGATCGATAGAGCGGTATCCGGCGGTGATCTTCAGCTGCGGGAAAAATCCGCTGCGGCTTTCCGTGACCTTCGCATCCGCGGCATTCACGCCTTCGGAAGCCTGTTTCATTTTCGGGTTGTTCTCCCTCGTGAGGCGGATCGCGTCTTCAACGGTTATCGGCCCCGGTCGGGCTTCCGCGGCATTCGCAGAGGCGGGAAGCTGTGCCGCCAGCAGAGAGGCGGCGATCAGGAGCGGAAGATGTCGGTTTCTTTTCATGGTTGTTCGGTAAATAGTTAATCCATGAGAATATCAGCAACTTTCATGCCGGATTTCCGGTTAGGGCCATCTTGCCTGCAAACCCTTTGCCTGTGCGGGTTCTGGTTGAAGACGGCTGATCAGGTAAAGTTGCAGAATTCTGAAAAAATCAGAATATTCCTGAAAAAGTGTTCTGAAATAATCAGAATCTCGGAATTTCATCCATCATCCAGGTGCAGCAATGGCCTCATTGAGCGAATCCCATCAGCTGATGCAGTATATCAGCGATGCCATAGGTACCATCCGTGATCCGCAGGAGCTCTTCAGGACCCTGACGGACAAGCTCCGCCTTATTTTCGAGTTCGATTCGGCGGTCATCATAACCTTCGATCGGGACAGGCACTATATCAACGTTTTTTTCGAAATGCTGCGTTTCGAAGTTCCCGACAGCATCCATCGGAAGCGGCGTCCGGTGGCGGGATCATGGATCGAGCCGCACCTCGGTGATACGGGGGTGTCGGTACTTGCCATAGAGGATGCCATCGACCGCTATCCGTCGGATTTCCCGATCCCGAGGATGCTGATGGACCTTGGTATGCACCAGGTGGTCCTCTCTCCCCTGCGGTCCGGCGGCAAGGTTATCGGGTTCCTGAACTTCGTCTCGAAGCAGCTGAAGAACTGGTCCGAAGACGAAAAGGAGCTGCTTGCGACGCTCTCTTCCCCGATAGCCGTAGCCGTGAGCAATGCGGCAGCCTACGAGGAGCTTCGCCAGCGGGAGGCGCAGACAACCATGCAGCTTGCAGTCAACAACGCGCTCATGACCATCAAGGACCGGAACCGCATGATGCAGGCCGTCAGCGAGCAGATCAACAAGCTCGTGCCCTGCGCATTCGTAGGTATCAGGATTTTCGGCGAGGACGGAAAACCGAGGGTCTTCGACAATTTCATGCGAAATTCCGAAGACCGTTTCCTGCCGGCGTCCTCAGCCATCCTGCACGATGCACTCGGTTTCAGTGTCACCATGAAAGAGAGTTTTTCGCTCATATCCCTGCCTGGGGTGTATTCAGGGGAAGATTTTCAGCGGCTGTGCTCGAATTTCCATCTGGTCGATCTGGTTCGGGAACAGTTCGGCATCTGTTCGGTGATCGTCGTCAGGCTCTGGGACATAACGGGAAGTTGCGCCGGACTGATCATATCCGACACGGGCAGATCGTTCGGTGAAGAGGACCTCGAAACGGTCAACCTGATCGTTCCCCAGCTCTCTCTCGCGCTGCAGAATTTCCTCGCTTTCGAAAAGATCGACGAACTGCTGCAGAAACTCGAAGGCGAAAAGATATACCTTGCCGAAGAGATCAAGGCCGCGCATAATTTCGAAGAGATCATCGGGCAGAGCGACGAGCTGGTGAAGGTGCTGCGCCGGGTGAGCCAGGTGGCGCCCACCGACGCGACCGTGCTTATCGAGGGGGAGACCGGCACGGGAAAGGAGCTGATCGCCAGGGCCCTGCACAACCTCTCCTCCCGCAGGGAGCGGATGCTGGTGAAGGTCAACTGTGCGGC
>CAIYPU010000028.1 GCA_903928225.1 uncultured Chlorobiaceae bacterium | reverse complement strand
GTCGATGATGGACTGGCGGTCGATGGCATAGGTCATGGCCTGACGGACGATCCTGTCGCCGAAAAAGGCGTTCGGTTTCACCTGTTTGCCGTTCCGCCAGGCTTCCCCGTCGATGTTCAGCCAGACGATGCTGTCGAAGTAGCGATTCCTGACCGGTCTGACGACGATAGCGGATGAGCTTCCCGAAATGCCGGGGAGGTCTTTGGGATTGATGCCTCCGGCCGAGATCATGGCATCGATCTGTCCTGATTTCAGCATGGCCAGGCGGGTCGTGTATTCAGGAACGACGACGAACACCAGTTTGCCGATGGCCGCAGGCTTCGGCAGGTGCGACGAAGGGTTGGGCACCAGTACCAGCTTTGACTGTCGGGTCCACGATTCAACTTTGAAGGGACCGGCGCCGACGACCGGCAGGCTGGCGGCTTTCTGCCTGATGTCCTGCGGCGCGTAAGCTTTGAAGATGTGTTCTGCGACCGGCAGGAGATCGTTAAAATGGTCGAGAACGATTTCATTGGCCAGCGGTTTGTTGAAATGCAGGACCAGTGTCGAATCGTTCGGAGTTTCCACCGCCCTGGCGATATCCGGTGAGCCGTCGGGCAGCTGGAGCAGGTCGTCGAGGTAATCCTGCCGCGAGCTGGCGATGTTGGGATCTTTGTAGAGGTTGTAGGAGAACTTGAAGTCGCGTGAGGTCACTTTTACACCATCTTCCCAGGCAAGATCGCTGCGGAGGTGGAAGGTCACATTTTTTCCGTCAGGGGTGAACTCCCAGCTTCTTGCGCTGTTTGGCCTGTAGGTGATCGTTCCCTTGTCCGCATCGTAGAAAGGCTTTACCAGCGCAGGGTAGATCATGTTGCAGATTTCCCGCGACATCGAAAGCTGGATGATCAGCGGGTTGAGGTGGTCGAAATCAGCCGATATGCCGGTGATGATCTGGTCCTGGCGGATTTTTCCGGAATTCTGCTGGCATGCCGAGCAGAGGAGGAGCATAAGCAGTGCTGCCAGCCTGAAGAGCATGTTATTTTTTTCAGATAGCTTCATGGGGCGATTTTTTTGTATTGGGGCCGATAACGCCGGGTATACAATGAAAATATATCTTTTTATCTTTTACCTGTGCCTGATGGAATGCCGGTCGGCATCAACTTTTTTGTAAATTTCGGGGTATCCTGCAAGAGAACCGCCAGTGACATTGAATCGGTCCCCCGATGTACCGGCTTGATCCGGAAAATGCTTTGCCTGCCTTCCGGCAGCCTGATCCTCTGCAGGCACAGTATATTTCCTGTTCGTACTCACAAGCCCGAAAGGGTATCCTTCCACGCAACACCAGTCAGGAGAAACCAGTATGGCATACATCGTCACACCCGGGCATCTGTCCGCCATTGCCGGCGTTAAAACCCCGTTCATGCCACTGCTTGCCGAATGGATCAACAACCTTTGCCCTTCATACGAAATCGATTCGCCTCATGAGTTCGCCCATTTCCTTGCCCAGGCCTGCCATGAAACCGACCACTTCAACACGCTCCGCGAATATGCTTCGGGAAAGGCGTATGAAGGCCGGGAAGACCTCGGGAACACCCGCCCTGGCGATGGTGTGAAGTTCAGGGGACGGGGGATTTTCCAGACAACCGGTAGAGCAAACTACCTGCAGCTCGGCATAAAGAGGGGGCGCCGCGACATGTTCGTCAATAATCCTCTTCTGCTCGAGCAGCCTGAGTTCGCAGTCTGGAGTGCCTGTGAATACTGGCGGACGCGAGGGCTCAACGATGTCGCTAATCATCCGGACAGCGATGTGCTGAAGAAAAAATACAGAGGGCAGATTATCGGCGTCTCTCCCGTCGAGTTTATCAGCATAACCATAAACGGAGGGTACAACGGTATGGAAGAACGAAAGAAATTCTATGCGGCGGCGAAGAGGGTCCTCGTCTGATTGCCTGCAGCCCAGGGTTTCTGATTATCACGATTCTGAACCAAAATCAAAGGACGGTGCCGCATGGCTCAAACAGCAAATCGTTTTGCAATGGGATGGCTGCCCGATTACCCCGATTACCGGGATTACACCATCGAGCAGAACAAGGTGGCAGAGAGCATGAAACGCCTCGGCCAGAAGAATTCGGTAAAAGCCATGCTGTCGGAAGCCGGGGCGGCAAGGCCTGCCAAGGGCCTTCCTGCATCCGCCGACCTGCGGCAGTGGTGCTCGCCTGTCGAAGACCAGGGCGATATCGGGTCCTGCACGGCCCATGCCGCGGTGGGGATGCTGGAGTATTTCGAGAGGCGGGCCTTCGGAAAGCATATCGACGCGTCGCGTCTTTTCCTTTACAAAGTGACCCGGAACATTCTGAACTGGACTGGGGATACCGGAGCGTTCCTCCGCTCAACCATGGGTGCTCTCGTGCTGCTTGGCGTGCCTCCCGAAGAGTACTGGCCCTATCTTACCGCCGATTTCGAAAAAGAACCGTCTGCTTTCTGCTATGCGTTTGCACAGAACTACCAGGCGATCAGCTATTACCGGCTCGATCCCATCGGTATCTCGAGGGATGTGCTTCTCCGGCAGATCAAGACGAACCTGATGGCGGGACTGCCGGCCATGTTCGGGTTTACGGTTTTCAGCTCGATCCTTCAGGCTGAAAAAAACGGCATGATCCCGTTTCCGACCAACGGTGAGAAGATTGTCGGCGGCCATGCCGTTGCGGTTTTCGGTTACGACGACCAGATGAAGATAAAAAACGCCAATCCCGGTGCCGTCGAGACGAAAGGAGCCCTGCTTATCCGGAACTCCTGGGGGGTGGAGTGGGGACAGGAAGGCTATGCCTGGCTACCATACGATTATATCCTGAAAGGGCTTGCCGAAGACTGGTGGTCGCTGCTGAAAAACGAATGGATCGACACCGGCGAGTTCAGGGCGTGAGTACCGGTTTAGTCGTAACGAGAGTACAGTATATGCTGGAAGAATGTGGTATCCGAATTGACATTCGGAAGGCAGTATTGTTATGTCCGGGGATTTCCATGGGGGATAGGGCAAGGAAGGTGTCAGAGAGCGCAAGATCACGTCATGTCCTTCGCGAACCAGAAAATTAACGAAAGGTTAACGAATGGGACAAGGCGAGTTCTGCGGTTATTGAGTATATATCCGGGGATTTTCTTTGACACCAACCATCCGGGGCCATGGGCAACGTCAGACCTTACAGGATTGTTATCGAGTGGAGCGGCGAGGAAGATTTTCATTTCAGGTGCGATTATGCTCCGTCCTCTCTTTTGCAGCCTGAAAACACGGAAAAAGGCGATGAAAAGCAATCGTTTCCCGTGATTACCGGGGCGATGGGAAACGTTCTCAGAAAACTGAGAAAAGAACACATCTCGTTTCCAATGTTTCTTGTTTCAATCGCTCTCAATCATCGTAATCTTATTCAGGAAATAGACCGGTTGCTCCATCTTCTTCATGACCATCTCGAGAACAAACGCGATGCCGGCACGTTCTCCTGTTTTGTCAGTTCGAAAAACCGGCATGAATGATCAGGATGCCCGGTTTTTTGCACCGTTTTCGCCCTCCATCAACAGGGTAATGTTCTATGAATTGATACTCCGGTGTAAACATTTATTCCGCAGGGATCTTTGAAAAAGATTGTGGAAGCAGGACAGGACATTGGAATGCCGATATGAGAACGGTTCAGTAACCCCTTAAAATATTTTGAATTGCAAGGGATCAGCCCGGAAGCGGAGGATTGCCTCCGCTCCCGGGCTGACTGATCATGGATATCATCAGTGTAAACCTTATTCTGCGCTGAATTTCATTCCATACCGTTCTGCAAGTTCCGGAGTGGCTTTCTTTCCGGTATCCAGCACGGTGGAGGCTGAAACAAGGGCGCCTTCGAACCTTGCACTGCCGAGGTTTGCCCGCCACAGGTTCGCTCCCCTCAGATCGGCTTCTCCAAAATCGGCATGCTGGAGGTCCGCTTCCCGTAAATCGCATCCCCGAAGATCCGCATATCGAAGGTCCCCCTGTGACAGGTCACTCTTGCGAAAACCGGCCCCGGAGAGGGATGCCCGGTTGAGGTCCGCATAGGTGAGATTTTTGCCGTCGAGAGGGGCTCCCTTGAGGTTGACAACCATATTCCGGTCGCTTTTCCTGAAATCGTTCCATTTCAGCGCATTGCTTTTCAGCATTTTGAACTGCTGCCGGTCATAGGCGACATGGAGAGGACCTTCGGACGATTGCCTCCATATATTCGCGGACGGGGTTTTGCTTTCTTTGGTACGGTAATGATTGCGTCTGTTTTCTCCGGCCGGGGATGGGCGTTCCGCCTGCTGAACATCGCTTGTGTTTTCATGCTGCGTTTGCATTTTTTCAGCTTCCGCATTTTTCCGGCTGTTATCTGCAACCCCTGAAGGAACCGGCTCGCTTGCCCCGGTGAATGACACCTGGTTTTTCTCTGCCCAGGAAGCTGTGGCATATTTGCCGGTATCGAGTACCGTAACCGGCGATACTTTTGCGCCTTTCAACTTCGCTCCGCTCAGGTTGGCCCTCCAGAGGTAGGCGTCGCTCAGGTCGGACCCTTCGAAATTGGCATTCGCCAGGTATGCTTCGCGCAGGTTGGTAACAGCAAGTTCAGCTTCTGAAAAGTCGGTGTTCCTGCAGTCGGATTTTTTCAGGATCGCCCCCTTCATCCTTGCTTTCCTGCAAGTCGCTTGGTCAAGTATCGCGCTTTCCAGATCGGCTTCGCGAAGTTCTGCCCCTTCCAGGTCCGCCTTCATCAGATTGCTGTCGGAGAGTTTTGCATGGTCCATCCGGGCATGCTTCAGATCGGTGTTGCCGAGGTTCGACTGGCTGAGATCCGTTCCAGTCAGGTCCGCATTGTGCAGATCGGCCCCTTTCAGGTTTCTGCCTTTCAGATCGGCCCCTGACAGGTCCGGAACGACATCGGCATGTGCGGCCCTCATGCTGTTCCAGGCCTTCACTCCGGACCTGAGGGTGTTCAGGTGTCCGGTATTGTATGCCATGGCAGTCGGGGAGGCGAAGTATAAAGCCGATCCAGTAACGGCAGCGAGAAGTATTGTTCGGTATGTACAGTGACTCATCATTCAGGGAGTTTGGATAGTTTATTGGAGATCGGTCATGCTCAATCGATATTTCTTTTCAGATAGTCATCGTAATCGGGGATCAGACGGTTGTATTCTCCTTCCATAAGCGGTGAAGATATCATGAAATCCGCAGACGCCCGGTTGCAGGCGATCGGTATGTTCCAGACAACAGCCATGCGCAGGAGAGCCTTGACATCGGGGTCGTGCGGCTGTGGTTCAAGAGGGTCCCAGAAAAAGATCAGGAAATCGATATCGTTGCTTACGATTTTTGAGCCGATCTGCTGATCTCCTCCCAATGGGCCACTCTGCAGCTTCCTGATTTTTATTCCCAGTTTTTTTGCAAGCATTTCGCCGGTTGTCCCGGTCGCATACACTTCATGGTGGGCAAGGAGGTTCCGGTTGAAAACCGCCCATTCGAGCAGGTCCCTTTTCTTGTTGTCGTGGGCTACCAGGGCTATTTTTTTGTCCTGGTGCATTGCAATTTTTTTGTGCGGCATTGCGGTTTTTTCGTCAGGCATCGCTACTCCATTGGATTAATACTT
This sequence comes from uncultured Chlorobiaceae bacterium, assembly GCA_903928225.1. GTDB lineage: Bacteria > Bacteroidota > Chlorobiia > Chlorobiales > Chlorobiaceae > Chlorobium. Next base: position 6,758 of record CAIYPU010000028.1, on the reverse strand, counting down.
CTTTGACAGAGTGATTTTCACTCTCCCTGGTTTTGTACATCGATATTTTCCGGCCATGATTTCCCTGAGCGTCAGAAAAACAAAAACCGCCCCGGAACTGAAGGCGGTTTTGTTGCGCGGGAAGCAGCAGCGTTGAGACTGACCTTCTGCACAGGGGATCAATAATTGTTTACGAAACCGGTTTCGCTGATAATTTTTTTGCCTTCGACGGTTTTCGGCATATCGATGAACTGTTTCACTGCACCGGTCGGCTGGCCGTTGGTGTAGAAGAAGAGCGGGCGGTGGACCGGGTAGGTGCCGTTTCTGACTGTCTTCGGATCGGCATCGATACCATCGACGAGCAGACCCTTGACGGAATTGTCAACATAGCCCATGCCGATAAATCCGATGGCACTCGGGGTGGACGCCACGCGGCTTTTCACGGCGCCGCTGCTGGCCTGGGTTTCCGCTTTCTTGGTGATCGGGTTCTCTTTGCCCATCACGAGCTCCTTGAAGGAGTCCTGGGTGCCGCTGTTCGATTCGCGCTGGATCACGACGATCGGGGCGTTCGGGCCCCCGACCTGGCTCCAGTTGGTGTATTTGCCCATATAGATGCCGCGGATCTGGTCTTTTTTCAGGCCGACGATGCGGTTGCTCGGGTGAACGACGATACAGAGGCCGTCGAGGGCGACGACATGTTCGACGGGATTGACCCCTTTGCCTTTGGCCGCGGCCACTTCATTGTCTTTCATCGGGCGGGACATGGCTGCAATGTCGCAGGTCTTGTTGATGAGGCTCTTGGCGCCGTTTCCGGAACCGGATTCGCTCACCGTGACCTGGACGCCGGTGGTCTTTGTATAGTGTTCGGCAAAAGCCTTTGCGATAGGACCGACGGTCGTCGAACCGTCGATGACGATTTTACCGGCTGCCTGGGCATTGCCGGCAGCCATGACGCCGAGCATGGCGGCGGAAAAAGCTATTTTTCTGAAGAGTTTCATGGTATTGATTATCAGGATTAAAAAAATTAAAAGACATTCACATCGTTTTACAGTAAGGTATTACCGGTAATACAGGATTGCCCGTGGGGGAACCGCCCGGCAATCCTGTATACCGTCAACACAACCAGATACAGAAAGAACAGGATCACACATATTGTCAGAACTTTACGACGGCATCGGCCATGAAGGTGTGAACCCTTGGGGAATCAACATCGATCTGCTGGAAGTTGAAGTAGGTGAACCCAAGGGAGAGGTTCTGGACAAGGTGGTAGACCAGACCGAGTTTGAACCCTTCGAGATCGGTACCCAGACCGTCAAACCTGTCGGAATCGGTGAATGCCGTCATTGCGTCACGCTCGATGCGGACATAATCGCCGGACAGCGACCACTGGCCAGGCTGCTTGGCATCGCCGATCATCAGGCCGACAAGGTAGGCATCCCTCCTGGAATCGTCGATACCCGCCCAGTCTGTTTCAGATGCGGTATTGAAGGCATACTGCGCGGTGATCTTCCAGGGGAGGGTTTCGGTGATCTGGCCGCCGATGTTGCCGAAGATTTCAACGATGTTGAAATCTTTGTTCGTATAGTTTACGGCATTTTTAAAGGGGTTGCCGGCTGAATAAGATTTATTGAAATTGATATAATCATAGTAACCTGCCCCAAGCATGACGCGGATATCGCTCACCTCTGCCTTGTATCCAAGCTGACCGGTGAAAAGGTATGCATCCTGTGCATCAGCAGGGGATACGACTTTTTCTTCCTTGAGGAAGTAGTATCCGGCAATGGCGTTCAAGCCGTCTTTTTCCTTGCCGCTGCCGTCCTTGCCGTACTGCAGGGTGGCACCTTCGAAAGTGAGGTCGCTGTCCCAGACGAGGTCGCTCACCGTCACGAGGGTGCTGCCGACCGACCGTTTGCCGAGGATGAGGTTGACCTGGCCGTCGAGCCACATCGGGTGGTAATCGATGAATGCTTCGTTGAGCAGGACGGTATCCGCGATGAACGCATCGTCGAGCGATTCGTTGCGGGAAGTGGTTTCCGTGCCTCCGCTTGAAAGCTGCACGCCGGCGGAGAGTTCTTCATTGATCCAGGGGTAGACGCCGATGCGGACGCGCATGCGGTGGCGGTCGCGGCTGTGTTCGCCATCGGTGCCGTCGGAATCAACGAGATCGGACTGGTATCGGTATCGTACATCGCCTTTCCAGTTCCAGTCCACGGCCTGGGCGTTGCTGCATCCGAGTGCTGCGGCGAGGCCGACAAGCATTGCGATTTTTTTCATGATATTTATTTGTTGGGTTGTGTGTTGTTGTTTCGAGACTTCATAACTCATCTTCAAGCCCGTGTAAACATACCATTAGTAGTGTTAAGGAACTGTTACGGGAGTGTTACAAGATTGCAAACAAACGGAGAGTGCACCTGTTACGCATTATAATTTCAGGTCGGTAACGATAACGGCGCCGTGGAAACGCCTGTCGGGGAATACCACCCGGCCTTTGGAATTGATGACGACATGGGGGTAGCCAGACTTTTCGAGAAGCAGCAGCACTTTCTGCAGCTCTTTTTTCCCTGAAGGTTTTATGATGATGTCCGCCATGGCATCGACTTTTTTCACGTCGTGTTCTTTCAGTTCCTCCCGCAGGAAGAACTCCCCCTTGATTTCCGTTTTCAGTGCTTCGAGGCTCAGCATGATCCCTCCCTGGAGTTGCGATGGTTCTTTTCTTCTGACTGCGGGGAATGCATTTTCTGCGGGAAAGAGGGCAAAGCAACGGGGTTTCAGGAAACAATCGTGTTCGGAATCCTGCCCTTGCGCTCGATTATACCCTTCATCCCTTCGGTCAGCTCCTGGTAAATCCTGCTTTTGCTGTCTTTGACGCGGGTGTAGAGCTTCAGGATATCGAGGGTGAGAATGATGCGGTTCGAACTGCAGTTAAGCTCGCCGAACAGGTGTTTGCCGATTACTTCGAAGCCGAGTACCCTTGTATGGAAGTTGAGCGGTGAGTGCTTTTCCCCTTCGAACACATCGGTGATGAAATGGGTGTAATCACGTTCGATCACCTCAGCCGTTGCGGCCCGCATAAGCCTGAGCGCTACGCGGTGGTTCCTGCGGAACTTTTCGAGGATCATGAACCGTCCGATTTCGACAAACTTTCCTGTGCGTTTCAGCGACTCGGTGTCGATGCCCGGCATAAGCTTCACACCGTATTCCTCGGGGATGTCGAGGCAGGGATCGTACAGCAGGCGGAGCAGGCCCGCAGGTGAATCGTTCACTCTGGCGATGAACCAGGAACATTGTGTGTTCGATTTGATGTCCTCCGGAATCTGGTTCAGTGTCGTTCCGATCCAGTTCTTTTCGATACAGAAAACCTGGTTGATGATATCCAGGGCCTGCTCGCGATCCTCGTTTCTTTCGATCTTCGTGACGGTTATACCGGACATGGCTGCTCCTCGAGTTTTCTGGTTCGTTTGCGGCGATTATCGGTCAATTCAGGGCAGGGGTGGTTGTATTTTTTTCCGGAAAGTCCCGAAAGGCTGAGCATGATCTCATGTGTCACATCTTCGGCAAGCCGGTGCAATTCGGGCCATTCTTTTCGGTTACCCACATCCAATGCGAGAATGTTCCGGTACTCGTCGCTCTCTTTCCTGAAATGGAGAGGCCGACCAGCCCTTAATATTATTCTTCCGATAACCGGAATTCTGTTCCTTGCGGTCCTGCTGTTGAAGTCAATACCAACCGGGATGACGGGAACGCCTGTCAAAAGGGCGATATGTCCGATACCCGGCCGGCCTTTCATGAGATGTTCGGGGTTCCTGTTCCTTTTCCCTTCCGGAAATATTCCGATGCTTTGCCCCGAGCGCAGTTTTCCGGCACATTGCTCAATGACATTGTTCGGGGGAAGATGCCGGCGTTCCTTTTTTATCCATGGAATTCTGGAGCGCTTATGATAGACGTAGACCGGTTCTGTCATTTCCATCAGGTTTCCGATGATCGGGATTTTTCCGTACATCCAGTCGATGACGAAGCTGATTGCCGATCCCCCGAGAGAGTACATGATGAAGACGGGCACCAGGAGGGCTTCAAGTGAGTTGTTGTGATTGAAGGCATATATCTTCGCACCCTCTCCCCGGCAGAGGTTTTCCATGCCTTGCGCCCTGGTGAGAAAAAAATTAGGCACCATGAGGATCCTCAGGAGCAGGGACTTTCCCGGGGATAGACAGGGCAGGGGTTTGAAAAAAGCCGGAATTATTTTCATATCTGACGTATCGTTTACTCTGCCGGAACCTGTAAGCAGCCACCTGAGCTTATACCTGAAAGAAAAAGAAATAGTGTTACCGGATTATGGAGATCGTGTCACGAATCTGTTAAATCATCCGGGACCACCGATAAGGGCATATCGGTTCCGGTTGAAGCAGCTCGTCATGCAAGAAGATGCAGGCGGGAGAAAACGTAATCGAGGGAGTCCTCATTCAGTATGACTCTTGAATATCCCGTCGAACCGAGCTGCGTCGGACGGTTGTCCCTTTCACTGATGAAGTTCCTGTTCTGTTTGCCGTTATACCAGTAGACGAGCCTGATTGTTCCGGAATCTATTTCGATGGCGGTAATGCCCCGTTTTCCTATTGTGCAGCCGGAGTTGAATATGCTTGGAATGGTTATATCGTTGTAAATACCGTTCCTGAGCCTCTGTTTTTTCCCTTTTGCCGAAAAGGTGCGGAGCTCTTTCCTGAGCTCGATGATGCATTGCCTTGTCCTTTGCCTTGTATCTTCGTCGAGGGATGGGTAGGCCCTGCAGAGTTCTTCTATTCTGTAGTTCAGGTAATCGGCTTTTGAAAGGGATTCGAACAGCGGGCGGTGGGTATGCCCGATAATGGAGACGATTTTTGCACGGTTGGAAAAATCGTAGATCGTTTTTTCTATGGCAAACCGTTGACGGTTGCTGTAAGCGACCGAAAAGTTTTTGATGCCTGCAGGTTTGGCAATGTATTTGAGAAGGAAAATGAGCGCTCTGTTCAGGAAGGAATATTTTTCCCACAACAGGACCGAAGCCTGATGTCCGTGAAAAACAAGCAGGCTGTTGTCTCCGTAGCCGAATTTAACCGCTTCCGCCATGGCTTCGCCAAGGGGATAGTTCGTCCTGGAGAGCAACGCCGCATCGTGGTTGCCGCACGTTTTCCATAAGAAACCGTTCTGCCGGAATTTCAGAAAAAGGTCGAAGATCTCCTTCCATGAAGCCGCTATCTGTTCAAGGGGGAACTTGTACAATTCCTCGATATCACCGTTCAGGACGAGGCTGAATCTTTCAGGAAGGTAATAGTTCCCGAGAACCGTGCTGACGAGCGGTGCGTTTGCCCTGAAATCATCGAGCATACTGCCGTCACCCATATGCAGGTCACTGAGTATGACCACTTTTGATGACTGATCGAGCTGGACTTCCACTGCCTTCCGGAACAGGTTCCTGAGGTTGTGATGCCGCTTTATCCGGTGCCGCATCGCTATGAACCGCTGGCAGAAGTCACGGACGTTTTTTTTATAATGGAGCTTCCTCATTGAATTTTCCCTCCACGATACAGGAAAATTGATACGGCATCGTTTTTTCTGATCGCCTCTTTTACCGCTTCGGTATTTTTTGCGCAGCGCAACAGGGTTTTCCAGGAGTGGAGATGCCTTTTCTCGTGAAAATCGGAATTTGCGACATAATGGAATTTTTTCAGCCCGATGATATTGAAAAGGTCGTCACGGTTTGCAACTTCCCAGGCGTCGAACATGGTTGCGAAGCGATCCATATTCGACCAGAGGTACTCTGACGGGGATTCACCGGAATGGTTCCGCACGAACGGATGGCATGCCACAGAAACTGCACCCTGCTGCGTGATTTCACGGAGGATTTCTTCTACATCAAGATCGGGATTGACGATCTCTTTGTTGTCGAGGGCGAGAATATGGTATTTCCCGGTGTTGTTGGTCAGTTCGATTCCCGGAAGAAGGAGCATGTTATACGTTTCCCATGCATAGCGGGCAGCTTTCCACAACTCTCTCCGGTACTCGGCATATCGTTCGGCTCCGATGCCGAAGTGCCTTCCTGATCTTTCGATTTCCTGCCGCTGTGAATTCGAGTCAAGCAGGTGATCGGTTATGGCAATCACATCGAAACCGCACTGTCCATACAGTTCAACGACCTCTTTCAGGGTGAGGCTTCCATCGCTGAACGTCGTATGGATATGAAAGTCGCAATAGAGCCATTCCATGTCTGTATGTTTATCGTTTTGCGGCGCAGGGAACCGTTGTTATTTGTACTTCACTCCAGCTTGCCAGCCAAACCTGGTTTTTGCAAATGTACGCGGTAGGGCCAAGATGCGTTGTTAATTCTCTGTGAACTTTCCCCCTTTTACTTCGGGGAAATGCGAAATTGGCAGCGTTTCATTTGTTTGCAAACACGTAACAAACCGTGCATTGTATTCGACCGTCAAAGCCGATAGATTAGGGACAGGAAAAGGCAGCCGGAAAACATGGCGGCAGGTGCGTGGAGTTAAATGTTATTACTATGGCAGAACCTGGAGGGGAATCCCTGTTACAATCGAAGGCATTCGTGCTGAGTTCCCGGAAGCGGATAATGAAGAATGCAGCGAGGAGCGCAGGTGAACTGTTGCTGCTTGCGATAGCCTCGTTTGTGGCGATAGTCGTCCTGTTCATCTTCTATTTTGTGGCGCGGGACGCGGTGCCGTTTTTCGAGCTTCGGGGGTTCAGTGAGTTTTTCACGAGCACGGACTGGTACCCGGCGGACGACC
>CAIYPU010000027.1 GCA_903928225.1 uncultured Chlorobiaceae bacterium | reverse complement strand
TGCCGGACCGGTACGGGAAATCGGCAGCGAAAGATAATTCCCGTATCGCCAAGGAGCATAAAATTCACTAACTTGAACGCTGGAGTACATTTTTCACTATTTCATGACGGGTCATGAAGACGCACAGTTCCCGAAACGATTTTTATGAGGGGTGCCGGTCACGCGCCATCATGCTGGCGCTCGAAGAGGACCGGTATACAGGAGATATCACCACGCTTGCAACCATCGATTCCCGGCAGGAGGGCCGAGCAGTCATCAAGGCCAAGGAGATCGGTATCGCAGGCGGTGTCGATGTTGCCGTGCAGGTATTTACCGCATGCGATCCCTCGATTGAAACCACTATTCACAGAAAAGACGGGGAGAGTGTCCAGCCGGGCGACATGATCCTTGAAATCAGCGGCAAACTTGCGCCGATTCTTGCCGGTGAACGGACAGCCCTGAATTTCATGCAGCGGATGTCCGGGATTGCAACCAGGACAAGAAGCTACGTGGACCGGATAAGCCATACAAAAGCGAGGATACTCGATACCCGCAAGACTGTCCCGGGCCTTCGGTATTTCGACAAGGAGGCAGTCAGGATAGGCGGTGGGATGAACCACCGGTTCGGTCTTTTCGACATGATGCTGATAAAGGACAATCATATCGACGCGTCGGGAGGTATTGTCCAGGCTGTCCGTCGAGCGCAGCAATACCGTGAGAAACACAACCTCGACGTGAGGATAGAAACGGAGGTCCGTTCGCTGGACGAATTGAGCAAGGCGCTTGTCTGCGTACCCGATATCATTCTTCTCGATAATTTCACGACCGATCTCATGAAAGAGGCGGTCGAGTATGTCAGGGCTGCCTGCAAGAGCGTCCTGCTGGAGGCTTCGGGCAACATGGGCATGCACAATGTCAGGGAGGTTGCCGAAACCGGCGTCGATTTCATTTCAATCGGCGAGCTGACCCACAGCGTCAAGGCGCTCGATCTTTCCATGACCATCATGCTGGCGTGAAAACTCAGGACTGAGTGCTGAGGACTGAGTGCTGAGGACTGAGTGCTGAGGACTGAGTGCTGAGTGCTGAGGACTGGGGACTGGGGACTGAGGAGTGAGGACCGGGAAAGATAGCCCCGTAGGGGCGGAATATCGGTAGCCAGGGGTGCCAGCCCCTGGATGAAGGGGCAAAATAAATTTGGGTTTCAGCCCCGCACAGGGGCGGCATGTTGGGAGTGGAAAGTGGGGGATGGGGCAAAAAAAAGGGGCCCCGCCGGGACCCCTTTCTGATTCTTGCCTCGCAGACCTTATCAGATCTGGTGATGCGGAATTGAACGCTCTTCGTCGTTGATGGTCACTTTCGATTTGAGGATGTCGTAAATCTTCTCCTTGAAAATGGTATCGGTGATGTAGTCCCTGAACTCGCCGGACATGTAGGTGTTCAGGAGCTCCTCTGCGTTCATGGAGGTGTTCCTGGAAGCTTCCTTTTCAGCATAGGTGCGGATATCGTCGTCCGAAACGGCAAGGTTTTCGAGTTCGGCGATTTTCTGGGTGATGAGCAGCCACTGGGCATGCTTTTCCGCATTCGGGGCCATGGATTTTGCAAATGAGCTTTCGTCGAACCCTGCCGGGAATTTTCCACCGAACTGGCGTTTCGCATTTTCGACAAGCATTCTCGAGAAGGAGGCCGTCAGCGATTTCGGTGCCGGAACCGGGTTCTCCTCGGTCATTTTCGCCGAGATGGACTCGAGCAGTTCTTCGTCGGATTTCATCTCGAAATGCTGCTCGAGCTGGATTTTGACATCGGCCCTGAAATCAGCGACCGACTCGAAACGCTGTCCGGTGATTTCCTTTACCAGGTCATCGGTCAGTTCGGGCAGTTCAAGGCGCTTGATTTCGCTGATCGAAACACGGAAGCGTGACGGTTTCTGGTCTTCCTTGTCGTTTTCAAGTACGACCTCGACGGTTTCCCCGGCTTTTTTCCCGGCAAGTTCTTTGCGGAACGGATTGTCTTCGGGGAGGTATTCGAGATTGAAATGGTGGTTTTCCGTTTTCATGCCTTCTTCGGCTTCGCCCTCATCGCTGATCTTCACGACATCGCCGATGACCGTGTCGGTTTCGAGTGCAGCCTCGTCAACGCTGACAAGGGTTCCGTGCCCTTTGAGGATGAGGTTTATCTCGCGCTGCACATCTTCGTCGGTGATGGTGTAGCGCGCTTTGCTGAAGGTATACCCGGTGTAGTCTTTCAGCTCGAATGACGGGTGAATTTCGTAGGAGAGCCGGATCGTGAGTTTCTCCGGTTCAAAGGTGAAGTCGATGAGCTCGGCGCGGCTTGCCGGTTTGATTTTCTCTTCGTCGACAATCGGGCCGAAATGCTTCGATGCCAGTTTTTCGGCAACCGATGCCTCGATGGCGGGGCCGGCAAGTTTTTTTATCAAGCCTTCCGGGGCATGGCCTTTTCTGAATCCCTTGATCTGTACGTTTTTCTTCGCCTCTTCAAGTTCCTTGCTGTATTCGGCACCGAACTCTTCACCGGAAAGGATGATTTCAAGTTCCTGTTCGGTTTCGCTGACGTTCTTGATATTCTTTTGCAATGCTCTCTGTGATTGATTGATAAAATTAAAAGTTTAGAAGATAGCAATTAATCCTGTTTTTATGAAATCGCGTTTCGGCAGGCTTCGTTACCGTTTCGGCTTATACACCAGGGAAGAAAACGGTGCATCGCGCAGGATCACCGCCGCCGCCCGTGCGATATCGCCTGGTGTTATCGATTCGATTGCCGCGGCTTTTTCCTCGGGGGTGATATACCGGCCGAAATAGGAGATATCCGATGCCGTCTGCGACATCCTTCGGGTCATTTTTTCCATGCCCATGACAAGCGAGCCGAGCAGCTTGCGTTTTGCGGATTCCACCTCCTCGGTGTCGGGAGTGAAAAGCGTTTCGCTCCGGAGAAGGCTTTCGAGCAGTTCAATGGTTTTTGCGGTCTTGTTGCCGTCTGTCCCCGCATAGATGTTCAGGGCAGTCATGTCGTCGAAAAACGAGAGCGCCGAATAGACATTGTAGACAAGGCCGCGTTTTTCGCGCAGTTCTATGTTCAGCAGCGAGCTCATGCCGTTGCCGAGTATCGCGTTGAGCACCATCAGGCTGTAGTAAAGCGGATCGTCACGCTCTATGGCAGTTCCGAGGACAATCTGTGACTGGTGGACCTGTTTTTTCAGTGTTGCCGAAAACGGCGTGTAATCGCAGGCATGGAACGGTTTGCGTCGATAGGTACGTTTCTGCTGCGCCGGTAGCGTGCCGAGGAATTTTCCTGCAAGCCGGACGATCGTTTCATGCGGGGCGCTGCCCGTTGCGGTCAGCAGCATGTTTTCCGGGTGGTAATGATCGCGCATGAACCCTTTCAGGTCGTCACCGTTAAAGCCGGAAATGCTCTCTTCGGTTCCGAGTATCGGTTTGCCGAGCGGGTGGCCCGGAAAGGACCGCAGGTCGAACTCATCGAAGATGAGCTCTTCGGGAGTGTCTTCGACGCTGCTTATCTCTTCTATGACAACCTCTTTTTCCTTTTCCATCTCCTCAGGCGGGAAAAGGGGGTTGCAGACGAGGTCTGCCAGGAGGTCGAAGGATGGCTCGAGATGTTTTTCAAGGCACCGGAGATAAATGCAGGTGTGTTCCTTTGTTGTGTAGGCATCAAGGTAGCCGCCGTTGTTTTCGATGTTTTTCGCAATGTCCAGCCAGGAGCGCCTTTGAGTCCCCTTGAAGACGGCATGTTCGATGAAATGGGCCAGGCCCGGCTTGCCATCCGGATCGTCGCGCGATCCCGCTTCGATCTGGATGCCGAGCGTGACGCTCCGTACATGGGTCACTTCGTCGGTGACGATCCTCAGGCCGTTCGGCAGGAGTTCCTGCCGAACGGTTTCAGGTAAAACTCCGGGATCTCGGCGCCGGGATTTTTCTTTTGCCATTGCGGAATAATTTTCAGATGCTTGTGTCAGGAATTGACTGCAATGTAGTTTTAATTATTATTTTTATAAACAGGAACATTAGCGTAATTTATAGCGTAATTCGACAGGTTGTCATCCGCCATGTGCCGGAAGAGCGGCAAAGCTTATCCGGAGTCACAGAACATAACAGACGTTTCCGGTGTTTCGGGGGGATGGGGAGCCGGAATGAGTCATTGTCCCAATGCAGAAGTCATCGATTGCCATAACAGGGGCTACCGGTTATATCGGTTCCCAGATCATACATACCCTTCTCTCGAAGCATGCCCCTGAGATTACCTGCAGGGCCATCGTCAGGAAGAGTTCGGATTGTTCATTTTTCGAGAAGCTCCCGGTTGAAAAGGCCGTGGCTGACATCGGCGATCCTCTGGCGCTCAACGAGGCTTTGGCCGGTGTGGAAACCGTATTTCATTGTGCAGGGCTCATTTCCTATACCAAAAGCTCGAGGAATTCCCTTTACGAGACCAATGTCATCGGGACGAGGCACGTGGTTAACGCCTGCCTTGCGGCAAACGTTTCAAGGCTCGTCATGACCAGTTCCATAGCGGCCCTCGGTGTGCCCGAAGACGGCAGCCCTGCTTCCGAATCGTCTTCCTTCAAGGAGTGGCAGCACAGGAACGGGTATATGGAGGCCAAGTACCTCGCCGAGCTCGAAGGGCAGAGGGGTGTGGCGGAAGGTCTCGATGTGGTGATGGTCAATCCCGGGGTGGTGATCGGTATCGACAGGGGGAACCCCGCATCGTCGAGCTCCTCCAACGAGGTGCTCCGGCTGATGTACGAAGGGAAGCTGCCATTCCTGCCTTCCGGTGGTTCGGGTTTCGTCGATGTCCGGGATGTTGCCGAAGCCCATCTTGCAGCATGGAAAAAGGGCCGTCCCGGTGAACGGTATATTGTCGTTGCACAGAACCTTTCTTTCGGCGACCTCTACGCAAGGCTCGGCGAGCTCGAAGGCAGCCGTATCCGGAAGGGAGTTTCCATTCCGCCTGCTGCGGGTTTTGTCGCAGGTCTTGGCGGAGAGCTGTGGTCGCTGTTTTCAGGGACACCGTCCTTCATCAGCCTTGAAAGCCTGAGGCTTTCGTCGAAGCTGCTGCGCTACGACAACAGCCGGTCGCAGGAGGAACTTGGCATCAGCTACCGGGAATTTTCGGAAACACTGAGGACAATAGTCCGCTGAGGGTCCGGGCCATCATTTTCATCTAAAATTCTATCATGCGTCATCCATGGATACTGTGAAACCCGAACAGAAGGCGCCGGGTATCGACCCGGCAAAACTCAAACAGCTCAACATGGCTGTCGAAACGCTTGAAAAGCAGTTCGGCAAAGGGGCTATCATGCGCCTGGGCGATAATTCCGCGGGTATGCAGGTGCACTCGATTTCAACCGGTTCAATGACCCTCGATTTCGCGCTCGGCGTCGGCGGGCTGCCGAGGGGCAGAGTGACCGAAATCTACGGACCGGAATCTTCAGGCAAGACCACCCTTGCGCTGCATGTGATTGCCGAAGCGCAGAAGGAGGGCGGCATTGCGGCCATCGTCGATGCCGAGCACGCGTTCGATCCGTCCTATGCCCGCAAGCTGGGCGTCGATATCAATTCGCTCCTGATCAGCCAGCCCGAGTCGGGCGAACAGGCGCTCTCCATTGTGGAAACCCTCGTCCGGAGCGGCGCGGTCGATGTCGTTGTTGTGGACTCGGTTGCAGCACGGGTGCCTCAGGCCGAGCTCGAGGGCGAGATGGGCGACAGCGTCGTGGGCCTGCAGGCCCGGCTCATGAGCCAGGCGCTGCGCAAGCTCACCGGCGCCAC
>CAIYPU010000026.1 GCA_903928225.1 uncultured Chlorobiaceae bacterium | reverse complement strand
GTGTGTGTGGTTGTGTGTGTGTAGTTGAAGCCGAAAACGTTTCCTGTATAAAGGTACCTGGGAAATACAGCAATACACTTGTTTTGTACTTCACATCGCAAAGAGATGCAAATAGAATATAACCCTATTTTTCATAAATACACTAAAGAAAACTTATAGAATAAATATACGTAAATACGAATGCATTAATTTCGGAAACGCTTATTTGAAAAGTATTTATCGCCAACACATGAGTTTTCAAGCGAGCTTTTTAGCCTTTTTGACAAATAGTGTGAGGAAATGATTATATAATTTCGGGCGGAGTTCGACGGTTCAACACAAAAAAAGCAAACCCCGAAAAGGAATGCGGGGTTTCCGCATCTCTTTTTCGGGGTTCAGACAGACAGACGGGAATGCCGTTATCAGTTACCCGGCTTTGTAATCTTCAGCGACAATCTGCTGATCCTCGTTCCTTTTGAGAATTCCATCCGCCACCATTTTGTTGACAGCCTGCGTCAGCTGTTCATAGGTTCGGAGCAGTGCCGGAAGTGACATTGCCAATGAACCGACCGGCCGGATGTTCGCCTTGTCTTTTTCGATCTGTGAGATATTGACAAGGTCAAACCGGACGATGCCGTCGATCATCGTGATATTGGCAATACCGTCTACATACGAGGTCATCATGGATTATTCCTTCGATTGAGTTAAAAAAATATGTCTTGAAACCGCAGAGCCTGACGAAATAACAAGGTACAACCGAGGGCTTATTTCGCAAAAAAGCTCAAACTGTTTTTTGCCCTGAAAAGCTGCGAGAGAGTCCCATAGCCAGAGTTTGGAATACTCCTGAAAATTTCGGCACGGGAAAACTGCTGCTCGAGATAACGGGCGAAGGCATCCTGATCGTCGATGATGCGGTTGCCGGGAAAAACTGAAGCTGTATCACTGGTGAGCAGGAAAGTTCGAGAGCCCATGCGTTCCCGGCAGTTCCGGAAAATGCATGGACCGCCGTTGCTGTGTTACAGTGATTCCCGGATAATTTTTTCTTTTTCCGAAAAGACTTTCGCATGCAGGAATTCCCGGTTCATCCTGGCGATATTGATGACGGAAATGCTTTTCGGGCATTCAGCTTCGCAGGCGTAGGTGTTGCTGCAGCTGCCGAACCCGAGCTCGTCCATGCGTGCAACCATGCTCTGCACCCGTTTCGCCGCCTCGACCCGACCCTGGGGTAGCAGCGCGAGATGGGAGACTTTCGCCCCGATAAACAGCATTGCCGCGGCATTCGAACAGGATGCGACACAGGCCCCGCACCCGATGCAGGTTGCCGCGTCGAACGAGGAGTCCGAATCATGTTTCGGGACGGGAATGGAGTTGGCATCGGGAACGCCGCCGGAATTGACGGAGACGTACCCGCCAGCCTGGATGATTCTGTCGAAGGCGCTCCGGTCTACGATGAGGTCCCTGATGACCGGGAACGCACGTGCACGCCATGGTTCGATATGGATGGTTTCGCCATCCCTGAAAGAGCGCATGTGGAGCTGGCAGGTCGTAACCCCCTTGACCGGACCGTGCGGGCGGCCGTTGATATACAGGCTGCAGGTCCCGCATATCCCCTCCCTGCAGTCATGGTCGAACGCCACCGGATCGCCGCCACCGATAATCAGCTGCTGGTTCAGGGTATCGAGCATTTCGAAAAACGAGCTGTCGGGAGAAATACCGGTTACATCGTAGGAAACCATTCCACCTTTGGCTTTCGCGTTCTTCTGTCTCCAGATCTTCAGTTTGAAGTTCATGATGTCCTGTTATTTGTAGCTCCTCTGGGAAAGCTTTATCTCTTTGAATTGAAGTTCCTCTCTGTGCATTACAGCGGCAATGTCTCGCCCCTTGAATTCCCATGCGGCCACGAAGGCAAACTCCTTGTCGTTGCGGAGCGCCTCGCCGTCGTTTGTCTGGTACTCTTCCCTGAAATGCCCGCCGCACGACTCGCGGCGCTGAAGCGCGTCGCGGACCATGAGCTCGCCAAGGTCGATGAAATCCGCTACCCTGCAAGCTTTCTCGAGCTCGGGATTGTATTCGTCCATCCCGCCGGGAATTTTAACGTCTTTCGCATAGTCATGGCGAAGTTCGGTAAGCAGGTAGAGCGCTTCGGTAAGACCCGCATCGTTACGCGCCATACCGCACTGTTCCCACATGATCTTGCCGAGACGGCGGTGGTAGTGGTCAACCGGCTCCTTGCCGCCGGCGTTCTTCATTTTATTCAGGCGGTCGGTGACTTCATCTGCCGCCGCCTTGAATTCCGGCAGCCCGGGATCGATGCGGGGCGTGTGGATTTCATTGGCAAGGTAGTTGCCGATGGTATACGGCAGCACGAAATAACCGTCGGCAAGGCCCTGCATGAGGGCTGACGCACCGAGGCGGTTTGCTCCGTGATCGGAAAAATTGCACTCGCCGATTGCATAGAGGCCGGGAATCGTGGTCATCAGTTCATAGTCCACCCAAAGCCCTCCCATGGTGTAATGAACCGCAGGGTAGATCATCATCGGTTTTTCATAAGGGCTCTCGGCAACGATCTGCTCGTACATCTGGAAGAGGTTGCCGTAGAGGGCATCGATGGTATCGTGCCCTTTGCGCTTGATCGCGTCGGCAAAGTCGAGGAATACCGCAAAACCGGTGCTTCCCACACCGAATCCTGCGTCGCAACGCTCTTTTGCCGCACGTGACGCCACGTCGCGGGGGACCAGGTTGCCGAAGGCCGGATAACGGCGCTCAAGGTAATAATCGCGGTCCTGGTCGGGAATATCCGATGGCTGTATCTCCCTGTTGCGCAGCCTTTCGACATCCCTCATCTTTGCCGGGACCCATATCCGTCCGTCGTTGCGGAGGCTTTCGCTCATCAGGGTGAGTTTCGACTGGAAATCGCCGTGCACGGGGATACAGGTGGGATGGATCTGGGTAAAGGAGGGGTTCGCGAAGAACGCGCCCTTCCGATAAGCGCTCCAGGCTGGAGTGACGTTGGAACCCATCGCGTTCGTGGAAAGGAAAAACACGTTTCCGTACCCTCCGTTGGCAAGCACCACGGTATGGGCCGCATGTCGTTCGATTTCACCGGTGACGAGGTTCCTTGCAATGACCCCCCTCGCCTTGCCATCGACAACGACGATATCGAGCACGTCCCGCCGGTTGCAAAGTTCCACCTTTCCTGCCGCGATCTGGCGGCTGAGTGCGCCGTATGCGCCGAGAAGAAGCTGCTGTCCGGTCTGCCCCCTCGCATAGAAAGTCCTCGAAACCTGCGCACCGCCGAACGAGCGGTTGGTGAGCAGGCCGCCATATTCCCTTGCGAAAGGCACACCCTGGGCGACACAAAGGTCTATGATATTGGTACTGACCTCGGCAAGGCGGTAGACGTTCGCTTCGCGAGCGCGGTAATCACCGCCCTTGATCGTATCGTAAAACAGACGGTAAACGCTGTCGCCGTCATTCTGGTAGTTCTTCGCCGAGTTGATGCCGCCCTGCGCCGCGATGCTGTGGGCACGGCGCGGCGTATCCTGGTAACAGAACACTTTCACGTTGTAGCCGAGCTCCCCGAGCGTTGCGGCAGCCGATGCTCCCGCGAGGCCGGTACCGACCACGATGATGTCAAGTTTCCTCTTGTTGTTGGGGTTTACCAGCTTGCAGCCCGATTTGTAGGCTTTCCATTTGTCAGCCAACGGTCCTTCAGGAATCCTGGCGTTGAGGAGTGTCATTGAAACGGGTGATAAGGATTGTTTTCGGGTAAAAACACGGTCGTATCAGAACTGGCTTATTTGAAAAAATAAACGTAAATCGGCACGAGGCTGAAGCCTGCCGTCATCAACAGGGAATAAGCCGAGCCGATGAACTTCACCGCGCCCATGTATTTGGTGTGGTTCAGCCCGAGCGTCTGGAACGCCGACTGGAAGGCATGGTTGAGGTGAATACCGAGAAAGATGAAACAGATGATATAGATAGCCGAGTAGACCGGGCTTGAGAACAGGACGAGGGTGCGGTGATAGAAATCGTGGGTCTCGATTCCAGGCGGAGGGGCAACCAGGCCGATCTTGATGAAATAGAAATCGATGAAGTGAAGGACGAGGAAGATGAGGACGATAATGCCGGTATGAAACATGTACTTGGAGAGGAGGGACGTTTCCGATCTGTTCCCTACGACGTAGGATTTTCCACGTGCTGCACGGTTCTGGCCGGAGACCCAGAGACCGAAAAAGATATGAACGAGAAATCCCGAGAACAGAACAATTTCGGCAGCCCTTATCGCCGGGTTCGTACCCATGAAGCTTGCGGCCGCCGTGAACGTTTCTCCTCCGTCATCTCTCAGAAGCATCAGGTTGATTCCCAGATGCACACACAGGAAGGTAACCAGGAAAAGGCCGGCCAGCGCCATAAGCGCTTTTCTGGTAATGGATGAAAACAGCATAGTGTTCACACATTGGTTGTTTCGATGGTAAAGAACAGGGGAGGAACCTCCCGGGTGCCAAAATGTAACGCACTGCCATGGAAGTTGCAATAAAAAAATTCACGTAATCCCTGTTACTCCGCAATCGCTACCGCCCTTGCCGGAGATGCTTCAGCACCGGCAATCCTGAGCGGAAAACAGGAAAAGGAAAAGTTGAGGGAAAGAAGCAGAGAGAGGTTGTTGAGGTTCTCGATGATGACGATCCCGTTTTCCAGCAGGAGGTTATGGATCCTGTAATGATCATCGGACGGCGTATCGACGGAAATCATATCCACACCGATCCCTTTCAGCCCGATACCGGACAGCCACCGTGCGGCTTCGGGACTGAGTACGGGATATCCCGCATAATAGGCAGGCTCTCCCCAGAACCTGCTCCAGCCGGAACAGAGCAGGAGAAATTCACACGAACGTATTTCCTCCTCGAACCGGAGACAATCGTCATGGGTGACGACATCTCCTGAACATGTCCGGATATCCATCGCATAACCTTTCCCCAAAAAACATTCCACCCCGAAATCATCGAGTGAACGACCTCCCTCGAGCATATGCGAAGGCAGGTCAATATGCGTGCCTGTGTGGGTGGAAAGCGTGAGGACCCTTTCGGCAAAGCCATGCCGGTCTAGTGAAAACAGAGAGGTGATGCCGGGGGAAGGACTGCCGGGATAGACTGGCATGCCGGGCTCGATGGTATGGCTGAGATCGAAAAACCGCATCGCTTATAATATTTACTGAAACTGGCCTCTCTTCATAGAGCAAACAATCATCGCCTCCCATCTGTTCCATCGGCCCGACATGCCTGAAAACATGCTTCTCCGCTCATTTTTCCCAATGAACCAGGCGATCGCATGCGAACAGGAGAATCATTCTGACACAACTAAAAACACAGAGCCTGCTGTATCATCATGACACAGCAGAAAAGCCGAAAAAACCGGATAACTCACAATATCAAAAACACATAACAAGATTCAAGGCTCTTGTTTCACTTTGATCCAGGCAGATCAGCACCATCATTCTGCACCATTGCCAGACAGGCAATACGGGCTGATGGCGTACTATTTTCAAGCTGACACAATTTGACACAATCCAGCAAAGACCAAAACTGCACCATCATGACACACTTCGATGCCGGGATATAATGCCATAAATATCTATTATAAAATAATATAGTGGCAATTGGCACGACTCTTGTTGGTCTACTGTCGAAACAGCAACCAACGGAGAGTCACCATGAAAAACGCAACACTGAAAAACCTGGCCGCAGCAGCAGCAATAGCAATATCCCTCCTGACATCTGCCTCGCTTTTCGCATCGGCAGGTTTCACCCCGGCATCGACACTCCAGGAAGCTGAACAGACCGCAAAAAAATCCGCGTTCTTCATCGCTTACAACAGCAACGCTTACGGCGAAAGCATACCCGAACCGGAAAGGCTGGACAGACTCAACAGGATCAACAGAGAAATCAGCAGGATCAGCGATACCTACTCGATCACCCTTCCAAAAGTGAACCGCATGAACGTTCTCGACAGCAACAGGGGAATGTACAACCCGGACAGGAATGAAATAACTTTCTCGACCAACAATATGGAACGCACCCTTCGTCATGAGTTTGGTCATGTCATCGATATCAGACTCGATGTCAATAACAGCGAATGGAAAGCACTGGTCAGGACGCTCGAAACAAAGCATAACTTCGCACCGAGCAACTATGCAAGGACCAACGAAGCGGAATACTGGGCAGAAGCGTTTGCGGTCTATACCTCTCCGAACTATGGAACGACCATCAACCGCTTCCCGGCAGAGCTTGAAAGCTTCATCCAGAATGTTCTCGCAAAGATCAGCGATTCGAAGGTCCTGACCGCAGCACGCTGAAAGATTCGATAAACCGGGACGGCCAGAGAGCCTCAGTGTCCCGGATATAAAACCGAAAGGCCCTTGAGTTACTGGGCCTTTCGGTTTTTAAGGCTGTCCGGGGGGCATGACATGAAATATTCCCGCGAAATCCCTATTTTTGAGGGATAAGGAAAAAACCGCCATGATGATACACCGTTTCCCCATATCCCTGTTCGTGCTTCTGATGCTCGTCCTTGCCGCTTGCTCGACACGAGAATTTACAGCACCCTCTCATTCGGGAACGGGCGGCATTTCACCCGAGGAAGCCTATCGTCTCGGAAAAATCAAGAACACGCCCTACATCATCAACGGCAGGATTTACGTCCCCATGGCATACGAGGAATCGCTCGCTTACGAGGAAACGGGAACGGCTTCCTGGTACGGGCAGGAAACCCTCGATCAGCATAACGGGCAACCGACAGCGTACGGAGAGACCTTCGATCCGTCCAGGCCAAGCGCCGCCCATAAATACCTGCCGCTGCCGGCGCTTGTGAAAGTCACCAATCTCGACACGAAAGCCTCCATTATCGTCAGGGTGAACGACCGGGGTCCATTTGTCGACGACAGGGTCATCGACCTGAGCGCCGATGCGGCGAAGAAGCTCGGTTTCTATGAAAAAGGTACGGCGAGGGTGAAGCTCGAAGTGCTGTCGAGGTAACTCAAGCATTGCCTGCAGGTAACCGATGCATCCCGGCTGCATCGAACGGTGTCATCAGGTGAGTTGATGGTTATCCTTGTTGCCCTTCTGTTTTACATCAGGTTACAGTCCCACCGGAATACTGCGTTCCATGCGAGGCACTGCTCCACCTCCACTCTTCCGGACGGGAACACAGCCGCGCTTTCACCGGATTTTGATGAATATACTCGATGACAGCTTGAAGATGTTGTTCATTGCGGATATACCTATCCCAATATTCGCGCATCCAGAAGCTTGTGCCGGGAACGCCGAGCCCCAGCTCGGCATGGTGTTTTATTGCCCAGCGTGCCGTATATGATTTCCACGATTGTACGATTTTCCCCAGACCGATCAAAGGCTCTATGAGAACATGTACATGGTTCGGCATGATGCACCAGGCTATCAACCGGTACCTTGAGCCGTCAAAGGTTAACAACGTATCCTGTACCTTATTGGCCATCTCCGGGTGTTGCAGGGCGCAGCAGCCAAAACCTGAATCCAGAAATCCCTGAATGGTGTTCCGCCGGTGTATATCCTTTTTTAATTGCTGCCGGGATGCAAGTTCCTGCTCAAGTTGTTTCAATACCGTGTGAGGTGGACTGTCCGCCAGACGAAATGTTATGGATTGCAGCAAACCGTACTTATCACAATGAGGAAGATAGCCGCGGGAGTACCATCTGGTCTCATGGCAGATCGATGCTTCTTCCCGGACCGCTCCCGTTTCGTTTTGTTCAACCGTGCCGAGCTGGGGCTCGGCGTTCCCGGCGGCGGGTTCATTGACTGAACACATTTTTTTGTAAGGTTTTATCACTACGCATATCGATAACATGATAATAAAACTCTTGATATCATCACTATAATACATCACCACCGATAACGATTATCTTGCCTGGAGCTTGCAAAACAGGAAAAATATCCGATCCTGACCGGTCAAAGGAAGATGAGAGAGATTGCTGAACACATAAAAAAAGCCGGAGATGCTGGGCATTTCCGGCTTGTATGGAATCTGAAAGGTGCAGGTAAAACCTACTTCTTCATCACCGAAGCGTCTTCCATGAATTTCTTCAGGCCGAGATCGGTAAGGGGGTGGTTGACCAGCTGCTTGATGACACTGAAAGGAATCGTCGCAATATCGGCGCCGAGCATGGCGGATTCGACCACGTGCTGCGGATGCCTGACGCTGGCGACGATAACCTCGGTCGGATAGCCGTAGTTGTCGTAGATGTGAACGATCTGCTCGACAAGCGCCATTCCTTCCGTGCTGATATCGTCGAGCCTGCCGACGAAGGGGCTGACAAAGCTCGCTCCGGCTTTTGCGGCAAGCAGCGCCTGGTTCGGAGAGAAGACCAGCGTTGCGTTGGTGCGGATGCCGTTATCGGAAAAATGCCTGATCGCCTTGAGGCCCTCGAGGGTAAGCGGGCACTTGATGACGACATTTTCGTGAATATTGGCAAGATCCTCGCCCTCGACGATCATTTCGCGGGCGTTGAGGCTGGTCACTTCGGCGCTTACCGGACCATCGACGATTTCGCAGATCCGGGCGATATGCTCCTTGAAATCACCGTATGTGAAATTACTTGGGTCGCTGACGATTTTCGCGATCAGCGAGGGGTTGGTCGTCACACCGTCAAGCATGCCGAGCTCGGCAGCTGCGCGGATTTCGTCAAGATTGGCGGTATCGATGAAAAATTTCATATGAACTCCCTTAGGCGTTTACCTGTTGGCGATCGAGCATTGCATTGAAATTCTTTGCCTGGCGGCCTTCCCAGTTGCGCTTGTGGTATGCGTAACCGGCGATGAGCGGCATGGCGATGGTGGCTTCGGCATAGACCATCTGCTCGTAAACCGTATCGACCTTGCCCCATGAGCTGGCTTCCTTGAGGGTGGATCCGGAAAGGGCTCCGTCGCGCTCGTCGGCAACCGTGATCTGGACGGCATAGGTGTGCATCGTGACATCTTCGTAACCGAGCACTTCGGCCGCGACGACGATATCCTGGGTGAAGTTTTTCGGAACGCCGCCGCCGATCATGAAGATGCCGGTTTTGTCGTTCTCGATCTTGATCCGGGTCAGTTCGCGGAAATCCTTGACGGAATCGATGGCAACATGCTTGTCGGGATTGTTCCACTGGTGGTGGACAAGGCCGAAGCCTGCGGAACAGTCGGAAAATGCCGGGCAGAAAATGGGCACACCTTTCTCGTATGCCTTGTAGACAATTGAATTCTTGTCGAGATTGTTTTTCTCGATGTACCGCGCCATCTCCATGATGAACTCGCGGGAAGAATAGGCTCCGGGCTGCATGGAGTTCGCGATGATCGCCATGGTGTCGTCGCAGACACGCAGGTCATCCTCGTCGATATAGGTATCGTAGATACGGTCGATATGCATCTCCCTCAGGATTGCGTCATCGATGAACGGTGTTCCTTTGTAGTGACGGAAGCCGAGCGCCTCGAAGAAATCCTGGTCGACGATGTTCGCTCCTGTCGAAACAATTGCGTCTACCATGTGATGTTCCAGCATGTCGATGATGACCTGCTTCAGGCCCGCACTGATAAGGGAACCTGCCAGCGTCAGGATGACGGCGCAATCCTTGTCCTGCTGCATGAGATCGACAATTGATGCCGCCCTCTGCAGGTTTCTCGCCTGAAAAGCCGTATCGCCCATCTGGTCGATGAGAGGAACAATATTCAGCTGCTTGATGTCGATATGCTTTACCGGCGCGCTCAACAACTCTTCTTTTCTGACCCCTGTGTCCATGTCGTATCTCCCCTGTCCATTGAAAATGAAATAAATAAAAAAGAGAGTAAGCTTGCTATATCACACATTCATATTACCGGATGCTGCTTCCTTCCGGACCTGACATGGTTGGGTAACTGAATGTTGTATAGGACTTACTCTCCTAATATAATCTGTTCCGGGTTCTTGTTCACTCATGGAACCGGAAACAAGTTGCATAATATAGCGCAATGAAATTAAAAAACAAATAAAAGCGCTTTTATCTTTATGGCAACTGTTATAACTTCATAGGCTTCTGCTGACAGCCCCGGCTGCAAACCAGCAGACTGGTTCTATCTCAACAAAATAAAACGGTCCTGCATGATGCGGCCGCACCGCTGCCGGATGCTGAGGCAATAACCGATATATGCGAACACTGCGAATTCTGAGCGGGATGCGCCCGACCGGAAAACTCCACCTCGGGCACTATACCGGGGCACTGGAAAACTGGGTGGCACAGCAGAACCTGCTGAACGAGGACAGCTCGAGAGCCTATGAAACCTGCTTCCTCATAGCAGACTACCACAACCTCACGACATCGCTCGATACGGGCGATATCTATACTCACACGATCGATATGCTTATCGACTGGCTCGCTGCCGGGGTCGATCCGGAAAAAAGCCCGGTCTTCCGCCAGTCCCAGATAAAAGAGCATGCGGAGCTTTTCCTGATTTTCTCGATGCTGATCACCTCTTCCAGGCTCGAAAGGAACCCGACCCTCAAGGAGCAGGTGCGCGACCTCAACATGGATTCGCTCGTCTACGGCCATCTTGGCTACCCTGTCCTGCAGGCTGCCGATATCCTCCTCTACAAAGGCAACGTGGTGCCTGTCGGAGAGGACCAGATACCCCACGTGGAGATCACCCGCGAGATCGCCAGGAAATTCAACAATCACTTCACCCATCCGGTAGTCGGCGACGTCTTCCCGGAACCTGAACCGAAGATAACGAAATTCTCAAGGCTCGTCGGGCTGGACGGCAAAGCCAAGATGTCCAAATCGCTGGGCAACACCATTTACCTTTCGGATGTTCCCGAAGAGGTGATGAAAAAAATGAGGAATGCCGTTACCGATACGCAGAAGGTCCGCAAAAACGATCCAGGGCGGCCGGAAATCTGCACGGTGTTCAGCTACCATGAAAAATTCACGGCGCCGGAACCGCTTGCCGGTAT
>CAIYPU010000025.1 GCA_903928225.1 uncultured Chlorobiaceae bacterium | reverse complement strand
TACGGCAATCGAATCATCCGGCACGGAAGTAATGACAACGGCATTCGCCCCAATATCGACATTGTCCCCTATCGTGATATTTCCAAGTATTTTCGCCCCTGCACCGATATTGACCTTGCTGCCTATCTTCGGTGCAACCTTTTCCTCAATGTTCTTCAGTCCCACGGTAACGCCGTTCCTGACAATGCAGTCAGCACCGAAACTGGCATAACCGCTGATGATGATATCGCCGAAATGCTCGATTCGGAAGTTTTCACCGACAGGCACTTCGCATGGGAGCTCGATACCGGTAAGTATCTGGACTATCTTGTAAAAAAATTTGTAGAGCGCTGAAAATGGCTTGCGGACGAGGCTGTTTTTTATGGTATAACGCCAACGACCGAAACGATAGACGATCATAACCCAGAATCCCTGGCTGCTCCAGTCGCCCTGATACACTGCAAGGTCTGCCCTTATATTTGGGAAAAGATTCATATGATGTCACCAGGGGGTTGGAGGAGAAACACGCCCTGACTTCGTATCCTGCAACGACGTTATTATCTGCTTCATGATCTGGAGGGTTGCCGAGCGCTTTTTCTCAGCCTCTGCCGATGGCAGAATCAGGTTTTTCGCATAACGGACCCCATACCAGAAAAGCTCGAACCCGGCACATGAGAGAACTGCAGGCAATCCCCTGTTTTTACGGTAATAAAGCCATTCGCTGCGCATTCTGAATACGAGCACCTGTGCCGCATGATTGTCGAATATCTTGTCTTTTCTTGTCTTGCTGCTTGCTCCGCCTATATGGATAACTTCCGCATCCGGAATGAAATAAACTTGCCAGCCAGCTTTTTTTGCCCTCATGCATAGATCGGTTTCCTCATAATAGATGTAGAACCTTTCATCAAACCAGCCAATCGCGTCGAGCATCGTTTTGCGGACAATCGTAAAGGTCCCCGGCACCCAATCGACCTCCATCGGCCTGTCGTAGGTAAACCCCCCAAATTCATAATGATTCAATATTCCGGATCGCGGAAATTTCCCGCTTAATCCCGTAAATGACAGGATTTTTGAGAAAACGGATGGAAAGCGCCTGGCCGACGGCTCGAGTTTGCCTGCCGGTGAAATGATTTTCCCGCCGCAGAGACCGCATTGAGGGGTACGGTCCATAAATCCTATGCAGTTCTTAAGGGCGAACGGCTGGATATAGGCATCAGGGTTGAGAAGGATGATATACTTGCCTTTCGCATGGGCAAAAGCCTGGTTGTTGGCTGCAGCAAATCCGAGGTTCTGCCTGTTCGCAATCAGAAAGACAGAGGGAAAATCAGTTTTTACCATGTCGGCGGAACCATCATGGGAGTTGTTGTCAACGACAAAAACTTCCATGTCGATCTCTTTACTGTTTTCAAAAAGAGAATGAAGACAGTGGCCAAGAATTTCCTTTGTATTGTAGCTTACTATAACAATGGATACCATAGGGTTTCCAGCAAGTTAATCGAAGGTTAACGTAAGTTCTGCATCAAATTTCTGCAGGGGGGTTCTCAAATCAAACAGAAGTATTGTTTGTATAAGAACTGCATATCAGTAAAGGTAATCATTTATATCTTGCCAATCTATAATGTTCCGGCTTTTTAGAAGCCTCCGTAAATTCCGGCAGTTAATTTCATATCAGTTTACTGAAAGCAAATTCACGCGACTTCGCCCTCAGAGGTTTTTCGACATAGTTGTAGACAAGCGTGCTTATCAGAAGGACTGACACCACAATAATACCGCAAGCGACAAGTGTGTCGGAAACTGAGAGCTGAAGAATGCTTTTCCCGTCTGTACCCGGAATTTCAGGTCTTTTCCAGATAAATCTGAACAATTGTGTGACAACCCATATGACTGCCAGATGGGACATGTAGACCGAATAGGATACTGCGCCCAGCCATGTAAATGCTTTCAGGTTCAGAATCTTTTTTACAAGACTTTTTTCCGGTGAGAGTATCAAGGAAGCAATTAAAGCTGCTGTAAGAAAATATATCAGGAGATCATATTGTGTCGGGGTATTCTCATTCTTCAACTGTAAAAACAACAGTATGAGAATCATTACAAATAAAGCAATATACGGGGAGATTGTTACCTTTATTCCTTTTATTGCATATGAAGTCAGGCAACCAATGAAAAAGCCGGCAAAGCAGCGTATCAAACTTACAAATCCAAATGAAGAATCAGTTGCCAGCATTGCAAGCGATATGACAGCTATTGAACTGAAAACCGGAATTTTCATCCTACCCGAGTAAAGAATACACAAGCCGAAAACAAGATACGTATAGAACTCCACGCTTATTGACCAGGAAGGGTCGTTAAATGAACCTTCCTGATTCGGCAGCACAGACTGTACAAGAAAGATGTTTTTTATGAATGCGCTTAAATTATTTCTTTCAAATGGAATATTGTTTGGACTGACAATACCGAACTTTATCTGGGCTATGTATTTCGCCAGGTCTATAAACACAAAAGCAAACAAAAAAATAATATGAACCGGATAGAGACGGCCAAATCGTAGAAACTGGAAACGGATCAGGTCTTTTTGGGTATTTATCTTCTCCGAGTAAGCGCTGAAAATTACAAACCCTGATAAGACGAAAAACAAATCGACCATCAGATTGCTGTTATTGATTATCGCAATATTCAATACCGGATTCCATTTTGGCATATGAAAGAAAACCACAAGCAAAGCCGCCAATCCTCTTATGCTTTCCAGCTCTTCTATTTTTTTCTGATTGCCGGGTATTGATTGTGCAGTCATATTATCTGTGGATTATTATTTCATACAGGTAAAACAGTCAGCTGTCATTTCCCCGATCGGGCAGCCAGCAGCTTTTGATAAATCCCGATGATCGCATCACCTTTCGAACTCCATGCAAATCCCTTCGCTCGCTGAATCGCATTTCGTGACATGTTTGCAAGAAGGACCCGGTCAACGAACAATCGTTCGATGCTGGAAGCCAGTTCCTGCACGACAAACTCCTTTGAAACAGGTTCGATTCTGAATCCTGTATCCTCGGTTACATATTCTCCTATGCCTCCGTTATTGACGACAATACAGGGAAGGCCGGCAGCCATCGCTTCCATGACCACTGCACCGCCAAACTCGCGCACGGAGGGAAAACAGAACACGTCCGATTCGCTGTAAAACCTGAGCGTTTCGTGCTGCTCGACCCAGCCGGTAAAGGTAACCGTTGCTCCAAGATTCAGAGTCTTGACCTGCTGTTCAAGTGCATTCCTTTCGGAACCGTCACCCACAATTGTCAGGGAAATGTTGTTTCGAACAGAGTTACCAAGAATGTTCATAGCCTCGATCAGCATATCGGCGCCTTTATACGGGACAAGGCGGCCTACAAAAACAAGTCTGAATTTCTTGTCGGTACTGTTATTTCTTTCTGAAATATCCTCGGCACTTTTCAGGAAAGAATCATGGATTCCGTTTTCATAAAGCAGTTCGATCTTTTCATTTTTTATAGCAAACAGTTCTTTAATCATATTCAATGTGTATGTTGAACCGGCCAGGACATAATCCGCATTTTCATAGGTTTCCCGATAACCGGGGATGATGAACCGACCGACTGATCGCAGAAAATTCAGATCGGAAAACTCCTTGCGGGCAACCTGCCGGAAACCTTTCGGAAAAGGAACACCGCCATTGACCGGCCCAATGACGAATGGAGTATTCTTGCATGCGTTTATGGCCTTCACCGGATACCTTGGCATCATGGGGGTAATGGCATGAACGACATCGTACTCCCCATTGAGGATGGAAGCACTGACTTTTTTATAGACCAGATGATTGAACTCGCCATATACCGGATAGGTAAGCGTATGGTAGAGCGGCCAGATGATATTGCCTCCGATCTTGCTGAGCTTTTCTGCAAAGCCATAATATTTCCTGATAAAATCGCTCTCGCCGATATAAACGATATCCCTGTCGGGGTGCGCCTTCTCCAGAGCAGGTCTGTTTCTTTCATGCGTAACCAGCGTCGTATCAACATGCATGCTGATGTTCTTGTAGAAACAATAACCGACCAGAGGCACTGAAGCCCACTCCGGATTGCATTGCTCGATAATCAGCAGTACCCTCATTTTCCTGTTCTTTATTGTTGCGTTTCATCCGATATATGCAGGCAAGCATCCTGCATAAGATCAGACTTTCCCTGCCACACAAAGACACATCATCGCCGAATGGCCATGATCTCATCTGCTTTCAGTTGCCCTGCTTATGCTCTACTGTCAGCTTTTTTGTCATTGCAACCAGATTCATCCCGTTTTCTCTCGTGAAAACCACTTCATCCATAAGCTGCCGGATCAGAAAAAGACCAAAACCTCCTTCAGGATATTTCTCGATATCCGGCAATGTTATTACAGGATCAAAAGGAAGGTTGGAATCGCTGACCAGGGCAGTCAGCCTGTCATTGGAGGAGCTGAAACGTATGGTGACGTTCTTCTCCTCTTTCGAATGAACGGCATGACGGACCGAATTTGAAAACGTTTCGCACACTGCGAGTTTAAAAGCATGACAGAAATCATGAATGCCATTTTCAGCATTGAGCGAGTTTGAAAAAATCTCGGCGGCCGTCCATGCCGTAACGGTGGCAAGACGGAGATAACACATCTCTGCTGGCAGGATAATGGTCGTGTTCATATGCTTTTTTTGTTTGTTTCCGCATACGTTACAGCCGCATCAAGGTCGTCGTAGATATGAAACAGTCTTACCAGCTGAGTGTTATTGAAAACTTTTCTGACGTCGTCATTCATGCAGGCAAGGATCACATCTCCCCCTGACTCCCTTTTTTTCAGGGCCATTCCACGGATCACCCGCAATCCGCTGCTGTCGAGAAAATCGACGTCTGAAAGGTCAAGGACGACATTGGGCGACAGGGCCGAATTTTCAGAAAAGCTCTGCAGTTCAGGTGCGGATAACGCATCGAGCGTCCCTGCAAGCGTGATCGTGGAAACGCTGTCTCTGGTATTTTCACGAATGATCATGGCGTTGATTTTTCATGAATTCTGTTGACAAAGGCTTTTACGGTCATGAGGATATCCTGGAACAGTGCGCTGTGAGCGGTATAAAAGCGTTCGATTATCGCTTTGTCATCATGGTCTACAGGCCAGGCTTCAGCTTCGGCATAACTGAAAACTCCTGGCCGGTATCCCGGCATTCGTTTCAGATGTTCACGATTTTCAGGACTTACCCGCAAGGGGGTGCTCCCGATGATGGCAATCTGCCCGGCAAGTACACGGAACAACTGAAAAAAACGATCGAGTGAGAGAAAAATGGCAATTGAACCGAATAGTCCCCCTCTCTCGATAGCCGTTACGGACAGATTCAGGATTTTACCTGAAATATCGGCATAGCAATCCTCGTTGTGCTGCATCCACTTTCCCCGAAGTTTCAGGACGGGAAACAGGAAAAGAAACGGTATCAGAAGCAGTACAAGTATGAACAGGGCCGCAAGCGCCTGCACCGCATATTGAATGAAGGATAACGATGCCCCTGATTTTCTGATACCGGTCAGAAGATGAGGGTCTTCAATTGCCAGCGAAACTCCGCTTTCTGGCTCGATGAGCATATTACCCGATACAATCTTTTTTTCCACCTCGAGCTGTTCGCCGATATAGGTATGATCGATGACGACACTGTGGATGACGGAGCTGTTCCTGTCGATGATCACATTACTGCCGATAATGGCTCCGGGACCGACAACCGCTCCGCCCAGGATCTGGACATTGTCGCCAAGAATGACCGGTTTTATGATTTCAGCACTTTTGCCGATAACAACATTCCTGCCGATATGGCAAAGCGGTTCATTGTTGTAACCGGGAAGGACATACGGCGATACCGCGTCGTTCAGGATGTCGGAACTGAGCCTGTAGTAGAGACCTGGGGAATCGAAGCAGGAAAGGGTAAACGGGTACGGCGGCGAAATGTTCCGGGTACCTGAAGGATTTCCGGTCAGCATCAGGCTTCCGCAACTGCAAGAGAGGATTTCGCCTGAAGGAAACGCGGCAATGAAGGCGTTATAATCCGCCTGCTTCCCGTAGTTTATGAAAACCATCCCGTTGATGATCATGCAACGTTCTTCTGCGCAGAACCGTTTGTTTTTTGCCAGAACGGTCTGCATGTCGTCTCCACTCTGTATGCTGGCATAGCTGATTTCAGCCCCCCAGCGGCTTCCATTTTCACAGTATTCCTCGACTTCGCCGAGCGGGCCATCGCTCAAGAGCCTGATTTGGCGGATTCCTGAAAGCAGGGAAAAATCGACAAGAAACTCGACATATGGCTTGTTGCATATCGTCAGGAGAAATGGATGCATGTCCGGGAAAAAAGCACGGGCCCACTGACAGTCTTTTTCTCTTATGACAATGAGTGTTTTCATGGAGTATCTCCCGCTTTACGGTTCGCTTTTTCCGAATGATTGCATTGCGTTCGCTGTATCGGGAAATATTGAAAAAAGCTTTTTTGCCTTGGTCAGCTCGAAAACCATCGATACTTTCGGTCCCATGCCGGCAAGCCTGAGGTCTCCATTGTGTTCAAGGGCTTTGCGAAGACATGACACGATGGAACCGAGTCCACTGCTGTCAATGAAATCGAGATCGGAACAGTCAAAAACAAACAGGGAGGTTTCCAGAAGCCACGACATGAATGAATTCTGCAATTCAATGCTGTTTTCAGCATCGATCCTCCCGCTCAGCGTAACGATCCCCACATGAGGTCCGGTTGACGTATCAATTCGAAATTTCATAGACCACTCCTTTAATTTAATATGCTCCCTTGCCGGAAAGCACTGCCGGAATTGTTTTCAGTAAAAGCCGGATATCGTTCAGAAATCCGGCACTCTGGATGTACTGCAAATCGAGCCGGACCTGATCGGTGAACGGGATATCGCTTCTGCCGCTGACCTGCCAGAGGCAGGTTATGCCTGGTATGACATGCAGGCGTTTGCGTTCTTCAAGGGTATATTCAGCCACTTCCGAGGGGATTGGAGGCCTCGGGCCGACAAGGCTCATATCTCCCTTGAGCACATTGAGCAACTGCGGAAGCTCATCAATACTGAACCTTCTGATGATGCT
This sequence comes from uncultured Chlorobiaceae bacterium, assembly GCA_903928225.1. Classification (GTDB taxonomy): domain Bacteria; phylum Bacteroidota; class Chlorobiia; order Chlorobiales; family Chlorobiaceae; genus Chlorobium. The sequence goes on along the minus strand of CAIYPU010000025.1, from coordinate 9,644 downwards.
GCCAACTTTCGTGATGCGCGGATCTTTCTTCATTTTGAAGATGACGCCCGCAGCGGATTCGTTCTGTGCCTGAAGCTCTTTTTTGATTTTTTCGGCATTGATGACCATCGAGCGGAATTTGTAAAACCGGAAATGCCTTCCGTTGCAGCCGACACGGATGGAAACATAAAAAACAGGACCGGGGTCTTCGATCCAGATAGCGAGCGCCGTCAGCAGAAAAAGGGGCGACAGCGCGAGCAGCGCTGCCGTGGAAACGGTGATGTCAAGCAGCCTTTTCAGCAGATAGGAAAACCTGATTGTCGTTTCCCATGCCTTGACCTTGAACTGGCGCCGATATCGGAACCTGGGATTGATCGAACTGCTTATCGTTCGAATCAGCTCTTTTCGTACTGTAGGATCAAGATCCATGTAGATTGATGATTCAGATTGCTGTTATTTGATATTTCCTTTCCAGGCCTGCACTATTCCGACCCCTTTCATCAGGATCTTGTCATCTCCTGAAAATTTCCTGTAAAGCCAGCGGGATGAAACGGCTGTCACGGACCAGGTAACGTTTCCAGAGCCTGCCGGGTTCGCTCGCAAGTCTCCATAACCACTCAAAACCAGATTTCTGGACCCATAACGGAGCACGTTTCACTGATCCTGCAGCGAAATCGAAAGACGCGCCAACACACAGGATGGGCCCTGTCCTGATACGTCCCAGATTGGCATCAGCCCATTTTTCCTGCTTAGGGGCGCCAACGCCGATAAACAGCAGATCGACGTTTTTTGAATTGATGTCTTCGATGATCTTCTCTGTCTCTTCTTTGTCTTTTTCAAATCCGAAGGGAGGACACCAGGTGCCGACGATATTCAGTCCCGGAAACCGGGCTCGAAGTTTGCTGGCCGCCTGATCGGCTACGCCGGGGTTTCCCCCGAGAAAATAACTGTTGAGGCCGGTACCGGCAGATTTTTCACAGAGTGCAATCAGAAGATCGGATCCGCAAACCCTTTCGGGAAGCGGATCTTTTCTGATCCGGCTGAGCCAGACGATCGGCATTCCGTCAGCATAGCGGAACAGGGCCTGCTGGTAGATCCTCCGCATCTCGGCATCATCCTGTAGCATCACGAGATGATCGACATTCGGAGTGACAACAAGCCCTTTCTGGCCCTTTTTCGCAGCATTCAGCACCTGAATGACCGCTTCAGATAAAGTCACCTGCTCAAAAGACATTCCGCAGAGTTCAATATGCATAGCCTTTGATTATGTGATGAACGATTATCGTGATGCAAAACCTGAAAACGACAGAAAAAACGCGCATTGCTCCTTCATCTCTAACCTCTATGTGACTTGCCCTGCACAGGAAATACGCCAATCGGAACAGACTTTGAACAGTGTCATCCTGCAAAAGAACCGGCGTTTCCGATACGAATGACAATACAGGTGACATCATCGTCGAAAGCTTCCTGCCCGACAAATCCCGAAAGAGCCTTTTTGATCTCTTCGATCAGAAGAGAGGGTGGCATCCTGTGATCTCTCCGGATTATTTCCAGAAGACGTTCATCCCCGAACATCTTGCGGTCCGGTGAAAAGCTTTCCGTTATTCCGTCTGAATAAAGGACAAGGATGTCGCCCTCGAAAACAGGATACGATTGCACGGTGTACTCCTGCTCTTTAATCATTCCCATGGGCATCTGTTCGCCCTTGAGGAACGTACAGGTGCCTGTTGCCGCATGAAAATGAATGACAGGAGGATGGCCGCAGTCAACCGTCAGGATGTTGCCGGATGCCAGGTCAAGCCGCAAGAAAAGCATCGTCGCAAAAGAACCCAGCTCCATGAGCTCTGAAATGCACAGCTCATGAACACCGGCAGCAATCTCCTGCAGCCGGGGCAGATCGCTCCCGGAATATTTTCTTTGCGCGAGCACCTTGAGAAAAAGCGTTTTGAGACCGGCACCGATCAGCGCGGACTGTATGCCATGTCCCATGACATCGCCGATAAGCAGATCGACCTGCTGATCGTTATAGAAAACGAATTCGGTGAAATCTCCATCAAGATGCCCGGAAGGCATCATCAGCCTGCTGACCGAAGCCCCCCGCAGCTTCAGAGGCACAACGCCCTGGAGCAATTTCTTCTCGATCTGGGACTCCAGCTCCTTCTGCATGCTCTCGTAAAGCCGTCGGCTTTTTTCAGCCTCGACACGGGCGGTAATGTCACGTGCTATCAGGACGGTATACGGTATCGAATCGATCCTGACACACCCTCTTGATACCTCAAGCGGCACGATCGTTCCATTTTTTCTCAATCCGTTGATTCGACGGATCATGTTCCCGGCGCTGCCTTCATTGCTTTCGGGCAACGCGGTGCACAGGTCAACAAAATCAATGGTGCGATATTCCTCGGAAACAATCTCTTTAAAGCTCTGGTCAGGATATTCTTCCCTGTTGAACCCGAAGATCGATTCGGCTGCGTTGTTGCGGTAAATGATCCTGCTTTCGTGGCTTATCATGAAAACTGCGTCCTGTGCCGCATCGGTCATGGATCGGAATTTCTCCTCGCTCCTCTGCAGGTCCCGGGCCATGAGATTGAGCGCGTCATTTGCCTTGAGCAGTTCCGCGTTTTTCCTTGAAATCTCCCCGAACAGTTCTTCCCGTTCGGTTTTGAGGCAATAGTAATCGAGGGAATCCGTCAGTATCTGTCTGAAAGTCTCGGGATCCACCGGTTTCGGAACGAACCGGAAAACCTCACCCTTGTTTATCGAATTGACAATCTGCTCGAAATCCTGTGAACCGCTGAGTATCAGGCGAAGCACGCCTGGCTTGCGCTTTTTCACTTCGTTGATCAATTCAAGCCCTTTCATTTCGGGCATATGGAGATCGGAAACAAGAACGGCAATTTCATGGGTTTCAACAAGCTCAAGCGCTTTCCGGCCGCTATCCGCAAAGAGTTTGCCGTAGGGCTCCCTGCGCAGGAAACGGCTCATGGAATTGAGTATATCCTGCTCATCGTCGACAAAAAGAATGACGAGGTCACTACGGTCCTTCATAGGTTATTCATGTTTTTTTTTGGAAGCCCGATCGTAAATACCGTCCCTCCTTCCGGAGGGCAGCTGACATCGATCTCCCCGTGGTGTTTCTGTACGACGATATCGTACGATATGCTCAGACCAAGGCCGGTCCCTTTGCCGGGATCCTTCGTCGTGTAAAACGGCTCGAAAATGTGACGCATGACATTCTCGGGGATACCCGGACCGTCATCAGATATGGAACAGTAGACGTTCAGCCCGTCATGCCAGGTCCGGATCGTGATCTTGCCTTTTGAGCTCCTCTTCTGCGATGCGATCGCCTGTGCGCTGTTGATGATCAGATTGAGAAAAACCTGGTTGATCTGCTCGGGATTGCAGGGAACAGGCGGCAGATCATCGAAGAACGTGTCTATTTCCGAAACATAGCGGTATTCGTTCCGTGCTATAATGAGCGTATCGCGGACCCCCTTGTTGATATCGGAAAGGACCTTCTGATTATCAGCATGCCTGAATGAGAAGTTCCTCATGCTTTCAATGATGGTGGCTATGCGATCGAACCCGTTCTTCGATTCAGAAAAGATATCTGGTATCTCCCCCAGAATGGCATCGATGGAAAGGGATTTCTCTTTCTCCCTTATCAGCATGAGATCCGTGCTCAAATCTCTCCCCTTGTCAATTTTCTGAAGAATTTCACGGTAGCTCCCGAGGATCTGCTGCAGATCGGCGATGTCCTCCTGGAGTGTCGCGAAATTCATCCGGACGAAATTTATCGGATTGTTCAGCTCATGGGCAAGCCCGGCGGCAAGCTGTCCGATCGATGCAAGTTTCTCCTGCAGGACCATCTGCTGATGGGTTTTCTCGAGCGCTCTCGTTCTTTCCTCGACTTTCTGCTCGAGGGTCTGATTGAGTTGCAACAGTTTTTCTTCGATCTGACGGCGTTCCGTAATATCGAGGACGATGCCACGGACACCTACAGGTTTGCCTTCCCTGAAAACAGTGGCGCTGTAAACAAGAATCGGAAAGGTAGTCCCGTCTTTCTTCTGGCCTGTATATTCGTGGTTTTCAATGGGTATTCCTCTCAGGCGGCACCCGAGATTGTGCAAAACCCTTTCCCTGTCCTTCGGAGCATATAATTCCAGTGTTTGAACACCCTTTTCCATGTCTTCTTTCGAATAGCCGAACAACTCGAGGCCGAGCCGGTTGGTATAGGTAACAACGCCCGCTGTATCACATTCGAAAATCGGCTGCGGAAGAAGGTCTGCAAGTTCCTGGAACCTTCTCTCGCTTTCCGCGAGGGCCTCCTGTTCCTTTTTACGCTGGGTGATGTCCTGCTTGATCGCAAGGTAATGGGAAATCCTGCCGGTCTGGTCGGTAATCGGGCTTATCGTCGCATACTCCCAGAACAGCTCGCCGTTTTTCTTCCTGTTGATAAACTCTCCCTCCCAGATTTTTCCGGATGAAATGGTTTTCCAGAGCTTGCTGTAAAACTTGGAGGTATGTCGTCCCGATGTAAGAAAATTCGTTTTCCGGCCATTTGCTTCTTCTGCGGTGTATCCGGAAAAAGTCGTAAAAGAAGGGTTGACATATTCGATAATCCCGTCCGGATCGGTAATAATCACTGAAAGAGGGCTTTGGGCCATCGCGGCAGAAAGAAGTTTTATCTTTTGCCGAAGGCTCTGTGCGTTGAGGGCATTTTTAATGGTAACCGCAAGCCTGTCAGGGTCCACGGGTTTTATCAGAAATTCGTAAGCCCCCATGCGCAGGCATTCGACTGCTTCAGCGAGATCACTCGACCCGGAGATCATGATGACCGGGAGCATGTAATTTTTCTCCCTGATGTATGACAGTACCTCGAGTCCGTTTTTTTTCGGCATCCTGACATCGAGAAGAAGCAGATCTATACGATGGTCCCTGAGAAGGTCAAGACAACTTTCTCCGTCTGAAGCGCTCAAGGACTTATAACCGAGCTTTTCAACGATCCGGGACGTCATCAACCGTATGGCATCGCTGTCATCAACGACAAGAACGGTAACGGTATCTTCTGCGGGAGACATGTTGTATCAGTTATCGGTTGTCATGACTTGAGCAGGGAGGGGAATCAATGACTTCCAAAAGCAATATAAAGCCAATATATATATATTTTTACCTATATCATATCATTCTCGGGAACTTAGCATTCTATTCCTTGAAATCGACAATCTGAAAATCACTGAGGTCCTGAGGCTCAATTGCTCCAGCGCTCGCGAAGAAGGGGTATTTTTTTCAGGACCGGTATGAGCAGGTAATAGAGCGCAAGCCCGCCACAATCAGCAAGAAAATCAGTGATATCGCAACTCCGGTATGGCAGGAACAACTGTATGACTTCAATAAGGATACCATAAAAGACAAGGGGAAGCATTTTACGCAAGCCGAAACCCCTTCCCGGAAAAGCGAAATCATCGAGAATGGCAAGAGTGAAGAAAGCGAGCAGATGGAGGATTTTATCGCCGTAGCTGAATGGAAGGATACCGGTAGAACGGTTCGTAGCCTCATACAGTGAAACGGCAAGCGCAAGAGGAAAGAGAATCCTCGAAACTTTGATCAGCATTGATCGTGCGGGGGCAGCCATTAAACAAGAGTCCCAGGTTCGGTATTGAATTTTGGTACATAACCGTAAAAAGCATGGATTGCATGTTTAAAATAAGATAAATCCGTCCGATATGTAAATTGAGCGAAGGTTGGCTCTGCAGCATTTTCAACATCGGATATCGGATGCCAGGCAGGCAGGCAAAAAATATCCTGCAACACAACACCTTATTCACCATGAAATCTTACCACAGGGAACTCTGGATGAACGTCCCGTCGAGGATGGGCTTTGTGAACATCACCCGTGACGTCGAGGATGCGCTCAGGGAAAGCGGCATACAGGAGGGACTCTGCCTCGTCAATGCCATGCATATCACTGCATCTGTTTTCATCAACGACGACGAGTCGGGACTGCACCAGGACTACAAGCGCTGGCTCGAAGAACTTGCCCCGCATGAACCAGTCAGCCGTTATCAGCATAACCGTACCGGCGAAGACAACGGCGATGCCCACCACAAACGCCAGATCATGGGACGCGAGGCAGTCGTCGCCGTAACGAAAGGCAAACTGCATTTCGGCACCTGGGAACAGATCTTCTACGGCGAATTCGACGGAAACAGAAGGAAAAGGGTGCTCATCAAAATCATCGGAGAGTAATTTCATTCCGAAATATGAACAGGTGCCGTCTGCCCCGAAATCAAAACCGGCGAAATAATACCGAACTTTTCCCGGAAACAAAACCGGGCAGGCAACCATATCGTGAAAAAGGAGAAATTGTTTAGAACCCCAGTCCTCAGCACTCAGTCCTCAGCACTAAAATACCCTGGTGTGAGAAATTCTTCGCCCCCCCTGAAATGCAAAAAGCCCCGCTTGCGCAGGGCTTTGTTGCGGAGAGGGAGGGATTGTTTTAGACCCCCACTCTCCACTTTCCACTTTCCACTTTCCACTCTCCAGATCCCTTCCCCCCTCAGTCCTCAGCACTCAGTCCTCAGCACTCAGTCCTCAGCACTAAAATACCCTAGTGTGAGAAATTCTTCGCCCCTCCCCTGAAATGCAAAAAGCCCCGCTTGCGCAGGGCTTTGTTGCGGAGAGGGAGGGATTCGAACCCTCGGTAGCTCTATACGAACTACGTCGGTTTAGCAAACCGGTGCCTTCAGCCACTCGGCCACCTCTCCTGGATTTCTTTCGGGCGGAGGATGAGGGACTCGAACCCCCATGGGCGTGAACCCGGCAGTTTTCAAGACTGCTGCCTTACCAATTAGGCTAATCCTCCAGTATGTAAAGAACAGGGTCGAAAGATAGCGAATCCGGGGAAAAATGCCAGAAAAATATCACCTTTTCAGACAACATTTTCCATCCGGATGCCCAGCCCGGAAGCTCTTTCTTTTATTCTTATTCCTCCGGCAACAACAAGTCTAATCGAAATGAAATGAAGTATCCATTTCTTCACGTAATCCTTTATGGATTCTTCGCTTTGCTCAGAATGACAAAATTCCGGCTGTTATTACCTACCGTGACTGACTGCTTCAATCGCCGTAACAACACAGAGCACTTAACACCTAATACCTAACACATAGCACATAGCACATGACACCTGAAACCCGTATCCCACTTTCCACTTTCCACTTTCCAGATCCCAGCCCCCCCTCAGTCCTCAGCACTCAGTCCTCAGTACTGAACAAACCCTGGCGGAGAGGGAGGGATTGATTCGGGCCATCCGGCCCTCACCCCCTATGAATCGGGGGCGGGTTCGCTCCGCTCTCCGTCCAACCGGCCGGATTACCGGTCCGGTTGTCGAACGCCTCTGCTCGGGTTCGAACCCCTCCCTTATCCTCTTTTTCTTCCACTCAGTACTAAGCACTCAGTCCTCAGTACTGAACAAACCCTGGCGGAGAGGGAGGGATTCGAACCCTCGAGGGCTGTTACACCCTACCCGCTTTCCAGGCGAGCGCACTAGACCAACTATGCGACCTCTCCGTATCAAAGGCCTTAAATTTACACTCTATTTTACATTTTCAAAATGCATTCTGCATCATGGACAGAGGAAAATTGCAATCGGCCAAATTCTTTTCCTCCTGCCACACCGGAGTTAACGCCGATTAAGGTTGTCATACTACGCTCACTTTTTGTAAATTGGCAAAAACTAACCCGCCGTAATTTTTTAACCTGCTGCCAATGACTAAAGTACTCTATGAAGCCCTGACCTTTGACGATGTCCTGCTGATCCCTGCATATTCATCTGTTCTGCCGAAGGAAACAACGACGGCGACAAGGCTTACGAAAACGATCGAACTGAAGATACCGCTGGTCAGCGCCGCGATGGACACGGTCACGGAGTCCGGGCTCGCCATTGCGCTCGCCCGTGCCGGCGGCATCGGCATCATCCACAAGAACCTCACCATCGAGGAACAGGCACGGCAGGTAGCAAGGGTGAAACGCTACGAAAGCGGCATCATCCGCAATCCCTTCATCCTCTATGAAGACGCCACCATGCAGGACGCGCTGGACCTGATGCTGAAACACTCCATATCCGGCATCCCGGTCATCGCCCGCCCGAAATTCGAAGGAGACAGCAGCATGACGCTAAAAGGCATCGTCACAAACAGGGACCTTCGCATCAAACCGGACCTGAACGCGAAGATTTCAAGCATCATGACCAGCAGGAACCTCATTACCGCCAGGGAAGACGTCGCTCTTGAACAAGCCGAGGAAATACTGATCAACAACAAAATCGAAAAATTGCTCATCACGGATGCTGAAGGCAACCTGACCGGCCTGATCACCTTCAAGGACATCAAGAAGCGCAAGCAGTTCCCCGACGCCTGCAAAGACAGCCAGGGACACCTGCGGGTAGGCGCCGCCGTCGGTATCCGTTCAAACACCCTCGACAGGGTGAAAGCGCTCGTGAACGCCGAAGTGGACGTCATTGCGGTCGATACCGCTCACGGCCACAGCAAGGCGGTCATCGACATGGTCGCTTCGATCAAGAAAGTCTATCCCGACCTCCAGGTCATCGCGGGCAACGTGGCCACGGCCGACGCAGTCCGTGACCTTATCGCCGCAGGAGCCGACTGTGTCAAGGTCGGCATCGGCCCCGGCAGCATCTGCACCACGCGCGTCGTTGCAGGCGTCGGCATGCCGCAGCTCACGGCAATCATCAACTGCGCCGAAGAGGCCGCTAAAACCGGAACGCCGATCATCGCCGACGGCGGCATCAAGTACAGCGGCGACATCGCCAAGGCAATCGCTGCCGGCGCCGACTCCGTCATGATGGGAAGCATCTTCGCCGGAACCGACGAAAGCCCCGGCGAAACCGTCCTCTATGAAGGAAGAAGGTTCAAGACCTACCGCGGCATGGGCTCCCTGGGCGCCATGTCCGAACCGGAAGGCAGCAGCGACCGCTATTTCCAGGATGTGAGCGAATCGAAAAAATATGTCCCGGAAGGCATCGAAGGGCGAATCCCATCGAAAGGCCGGCTCGACGAAGTGGTCTACCAGCTGATCGGCGGACTGAAATCGGCCATGGGATATTGTGGTGTGGGTTCCATCGGTGACCTGAAAACAAAAACCTCCTTCGTGCGCATCACCTCCGCAGGACTGAGGGAAAGCCACCCCCATGATGTCACCATCACCAAGGAAGCGCCGAACTACTCGACGTCCATGTAATTCGATAAGTACTCAGTGCTGATACTCAGTGCTGAGGACTGAGGTCTTAGGACTAAGCATCAAGAAAAAAAGAGCCCCGTCACCGGGGCTCTCCTCATTTCTCGGCACTCAGTCCTCAGCACTTCCCGCCATGCAGCCCCTGCGGGGCTGAAACCCAAATTTCTTTTGCCCCTCCATCCAGGGGCTGGTACCCCTGGCTACCAACATGCCGCCCCTACGGGGCTCGGTACATCCCACACCCCATTACCCAGTTCCCAGCACCCAGCACCCAGTCCTCAGTCCTCAGTCCTCAGTCCTCAGTCCTCAGTCCTCAGTCCTCAGCACTCAGCACTCAGTCCTCAGTCCTCAGCACTCAGTCCTCAGCACTCAGTCCTCAGCACTTCCCGCCATGCCGCCCCTGCGGGGCT
>CAIYPU010000024.1 GCA_903928225.1 uncultured Chlorobiaceae bacterium | reverse complement strand
CTCATTGCTCATTGCTCATTGCTCATTGCTCATTGCTCATTGCTCATTGCTCATTGCTCATTGCTCATTGCTCATTGCTCATTGCTCATTGCTCATTGCTCATTGCTCATTGCTCATTGCTCATTGCTGAACCAAAAAAAATCGGTTACCTTTTCAACGTTACATCCCGGCAGAAACCAACCTGTAAATTGCTGAAAATACCATGAAAAAAATTGGCGTCATCCTTGCCGGCTGCGGGTTCATCGACGGTGCGGAAATCCAGGAAGCCGTCCTCACCCTGCTCGCCATCGAAAAAGCCGGGGCGGAAGCGGTCTGCTTCGCACCAGATATCCCCCAGCACCATGTGGTCAACCACCTGACCGGCCAGCCGGTCCCCGGCGAATCCCGCAACGTCCTCGTCGAATCGGCAAGAATTGCGAGGGGCAACATAGCCGACCTGAAAACGCTCGATCCCGCGAAACTCGACGCGCTCATCCTTCCCGGAGGGTTCGGGGCCGCAAAAAACCTCTGCGATTATGCGTTCAAAGGCACCGGATGCGAAGTCAACCCCGACGTCGCCGCCGCGGTGAGGGCTTTTTTCGACGCCGGAAAACCGATCGGCTTCATGTGCATCTCCCCCGTGATAGCCGCGAAGGTGCTCGGCGGCGAAGAGATCGAGCTGACCATCGGTGACGACCAGTCAACCGCGGACGACATAGAGTCGCTCGGTGCAAGGCACATCCCCTGCCCCGTATGGAACACCGTTGTCGCGAAACATAAACAAGTGGTCAGCACGCCGGCATACATGCTCGGTCCCGGCATTGCCGATGTGTGGAAGGGGATCGAAAAGCTGGTCGGCGAGGTGATCGCGTCAGTCTGACCTCCTGCTTTTTTCGAAAGGGACTCCTGCATCCTTCGGCGCAACGGATTTGCCCACGAAACCGGCAAGCACGAAAAGCGTTATGACGTAGGGCAGCGACTGGATGAGCTGGGAAGGGATCTGCCCGGTCTGGAACCAGATTTCCATCGATTCCCCTGCAGCGAACATGAGGCTGGCCAGTGCCGCACCGACAGGCGACCACTTGCCGATGATCATGGCTGCAAGCGCCATGTACCCCCTGCCGGCAGACATGTTGTCGGTAAAGGAATGCTGCTGGAAAGCGAGGAACGCGCCACCGAGGGATGCGAGCGCGCCTGAAACAAGCACGCCCGAATAGCGAATTGCCGCCACATTGATGCCCGCGCTGTCCGCGGTTTCGGCACTCTCCCCCGTCGCCCTGAGCCTCAGGCCGTACGGGGTTTTATAAAGCAGCATGTGGCCTGCGACGACGGAAAGCACCGCCGTGATGAAAAGGGGATCGAGAAAGAGCGACGGGGCATCAATGCCGGCGATCCTTCCTGAAATATTCGCACTACCGAAAAACAGGGTCAGCCCGAACCGGGTGGCACCCATGACCAGGATATTAGTGGCGATACCGGCCACGATCTGGTCAACCTTGAGGGTGACGGTCATGAACGCGAAAAACAGGGCTATCCCGAGACCGCACAGCAGCGCCGACACGATGCCCGTCAAAGCCGATCCGGTCGATGACTGGCCCGCCACAGCGGCGAATGCGCCTGCAAGCATCAGGCCTTCGAGTGCGAGGTTCACGACTCCTCCCCTTTCGGAAAACGTGGCGCCGACGGAAGTCAGCACGTAGGGAACAGCGATGCGGAGGACCTGAAAAAGTATGACGGAAAACTCGATGCCCATGTTAGAATTCCTATGAAATATGCAAAGTAGTTTGTCCTACCGTTTTTTTTCTTAATTTTCAGTTCATGTAAAACGTAGTAAAGTAGTCAAGTTCATCTGTTTTTTTACCAGGATGAGATGGTTTTAACGTGGTTGAAAAACAAAATTATTACTGAAAATCATGCCAATATCAGAAATTACCAAAGAAAAGATCGCCGGTAAACAGTACGTTTACAATTTCTCGGGCGGAAAGGCTGACGGTGACGCGTCGATGAAAAACCTCCTCGGCGGCAAAGGCGCCAACCTCGCCGAAATGGCCAACATCGGCCTCCCGGTTCCTCCGGGATTCACGATCTCCACAGAAGTCTGCACCTACTACTACGACAACCAGAAAACCTACCCCGCCGGACTTTTCGACAAAGATATCCCTGAAGCTCTCAGAAAAGTCGAGGAAGCTCTCGGAAAAAAATTCGGCGATGCTGAAAACCCGCTGCTCGTTTCCGTCCGTTCGGGCGCAAGGGCATCGATGCCCGGCATGATGGACACCATTCTCAACCTCGGCCTCAACGAAAAAACCGTCGACGGTCTTGCAAGGAAATCGGGCAACCCCCGTTTCGCCTGGGACTGCTACCGCCGTTTCGTCTCGATGTACGGCGACGTCGTGCTCGACCTGAAACCCGCCAATAAGAAAGAGATCGATCCGTTCGAAAAGATCCTCGAAGCGAAAAAGCACAAACTCGGCATCCATCTCGACACCGAGCTCGAAGTCGAAGACCTGAAGGAGATCGTCGCCGAATACAAGGCCGCGATCCTCGAAAAAACCGGCAAGACCTTCCCTGAAGATCCGCACGAGCAGCTCAGGGGAGCCATCGGTGCCGTGTTCAACAGCTGGAACAACGAGCGCGCCATCGTCTACCGCAAGCTCAACCATATCCCCGGTTACTGGGGCACCGCCTGCAACGTTCAGGCAATGGTCTTCGGCAACATGGGCAGCGACTGCGGAACCGGCGTGGCGTTCACACGCGACGCAGCCACCGGCGACAATATCTTTTATGGCGAGTTCCTCATGAACGCGCAGGGCGAGGACGTGGTAGCAGGCACCAGGACTCCGCTGAAAATCGAACAGCTCAGGAACGAGAACCCTGGGATCTACAACCAGCTCGAAGATATCCGTTCGATCCTCGAACGCCACTACCGCGACATGATGGACATCGAGTTCACCATCGAAAGCAACAAGCTCTTCATGCTGCAGTGCCGCGTCGGCAAACGTACCGGCCTTGCTGCGGTCAAGATAGCGGTGGACATGTTCAATGAAAAACTCATCGACGAAAAGGAAGCCCTCCTGCGCATCGAACCTGAGCAGCTCAACCAGCTCCTCAGGCCGGTGTTCGACATGAAGGAAAAGCAGGCTGCCATCGAAAGCGGCAAGCTGCTTGCCGTCGGCCTCAACGCAGGTCCCGGCGCCGCCACAGGCAAAATCTATTTCAACGCGGTAGATGCTTTCGAAGCCGGCAAGCGCGGCGAACCGGTCATCCTCGTCCGAATCGAAACCTCGCCTGAAGATATCAAGGGCATGGACGCTTCCGAAGGCATCCTTACCGAACGCGGAGGCATGACCTCGCATGCAGCACTGGTCGCCCGGCAGATGGGCAAGGTCTGCGTCGCAGGCTGCGGTGCGCTCCAGATCGACTACCAGAGGGGCGAGCTCAGGGTCCAGGGCAAGGACACCGTACTTCGCGAAGGCGATTACATCTCCATCGACGGCAGCACCGGCGAAGTCATAGCCGGAAAAGTCGACACGAAAAACTCCGAAATCATCGAGGTGCTTGTCGACAAGACCCTGAAACCGGAAGACGCGCCGACCTGGCCGATCTACAAACAGCTCATGGAGTGGGCGGACAAATACCGCAAGCTCAACATCCGCACCAACGCCGACCAGCCCGACCAGGCCGAGATCGCCGTCACGTTCGGTGCCGAAGGCATCGGCCTCTGCCGCACCGAGCACATGTTCTTCGGCGGCGAGCGCATCGACGCCATGCGTGAAATGATCCTGGCCTACGATCTCGAAGGCCGCAAAAAAGCGCTCCAGAAGCTGCTGCCCTACCAGCGTGACGACTTCTACGGCCTGTTCAAGACCATGGGTTCCAGGCCCGTCACCATCAGGCTCCTCGATCCGCCGCTTCACGAGTTCCTGCCGCATACCGACAACGAGATGAGAACCCTCGCCGTCAAGATCGGCAGGTCTTTCGAAGAAGTGAAAGCCCGCATCGCCGATCTGCACGAGTTCAACCCGATGCTCGGCCTTCGCGGCTGCCGCCTCGGCATTCTCCATCCCGAAATCACGGTCATGCAGGTCCGCGCGATCATCGAAGCTGCCTGCAAGATCAAGAAAGAAGGCCTGGAAATCGTTCCGGAAATCATGGTCCCGCTGGTCAGCACCGTCAAGGAGCTCGAGCTCACCAGCGAAATCATCCACAAGACTGCCCGCAGCGTCATCGCGGAACAGGGAACCGGCGTGAAATACCTCGTCGGCACCATGATCGAAGTCCCGCGCGCAGCGGTCACTTCCGACCAGATCGCGACCGTGGCCGACTTCTTCAGCTATGGCACCAACGACCTTACCCAGATGGGCCTCGGCATGAGCCGCGACGACTCCGGCCAGTTCCTGCCGACCTACCAGCAGCATGAGATTTTCGCCCGCAATCCTTTCGAGTCGATCGACATCGACGGCGTCGGCAGGCTCATGAGCCTCTCCGCCAAAGAAGGACGCGGCGTGAAGCCGGACCTCAAGCTCGGCATCTGCGGCGAGCACGGCGGCGATCCCGCAACGGTAGAGTTCTGCCACAAGGTAGGCCTCAACTACGTCTCCTGCAGCCCGTACAGGGTTCCGATCGCTCGCCTTGCGGCAGCGAGGGCGGCACTCAAGGGTTGATTTGGTAAAGCGTTAAACGAAAAAGGCGGCTGAAAAGGCCGCCTTTCCCGTTTATAGCAATGAGCAATGAGTGATTAAAGATTGAACCGATCTTTCCTCTGTACCCAGTACCCGCCCAAGCACGCGGCAAAGGGACAAAAAGGACTGCAGGGACAACAGCGACAAAAACTCAAATCCCCCCCACTTTCCACATCTTTCCCCAGTTCCCAGTTCCCAGTCCCCAGTCCCCAGTCCTCAGTCCTCAGTCCTCAGTCCTCAGTCCTCAGTCCTCAGTCCTCAGTCCTCAGTCCTCAGTCCTCAGTCCTCAGTCCCCAGTCCCCAGTTCCCAGTCCCCAGGAACAAAAAACCCCGGCAAGGCGAAAATCCTTCCGGGGTTCAGGCGCTCTATCTTGCAGATCGGCTTACTGCTGCTCTTCTTTTTTCTTGAAAAACATGCATCCGCCCTCCGCGACAACATCCTTGCCGAAACAGGTTCCGGCTGCAGCGTTTTCAGGTTTTGGGGTAAAGCTCTGGCAATCCTGGCACTGCTTGCCTTTTTCGGCCTGTTTCTGATAAACGAAATCCATGAGAATCGAATCTTTTTGTTAACCTGTACATATTGGACATTTTGCCCTTCCTTTCCCGGAAAGACTGCCAAATATACGGCAGAATCATTTTATTCAAAGTTTTTTTCCCCGAAAGAAACCATTATCCTTAGGATTGCGGTTAATTCTGCCACCGGCTCCCGGACTGGTCCCGGTGCTGCAGCGTTCGAGGCCGCATGAACAAACGCCTCGGCAAGAGAGAGAAAGGCAAAGACAAATCATGGAATTCAGCCATATCACGATCAGGGGTGCAAGAGTACACAACCTCAAGAACATCTCTCTTGACATACCGCGCAACAGGTTCGTCGTCATCACCGGCCTGTCCGGATCGGGCAAATCAAGCCTCGCTTTCGACACGATCTATGCCGAGGGGCAGCGCAGATTCATGGAAACCCTCTCTCCCTACGCACGCCAGTATATCGGCAGCATCGAACGCCCCGACGTCGATTTCATCGAGGGGCTCTCTCCGGTCATCTCCATCGACCAGAAAAGCACCAGCCGTTCACCGCGCTCTACCGTAGGGACCATCACCGAAATTCACGACTTCGTGCGCCTGCTCTATGCGAAAGCCGGCAGACGTTACGATCCCGTCACCGGGCAGATGCTGCAGAAACAGAGCGAGGAAAACATCGTCGATGCGATCCTTGCCCTTCCGGAAAACACGAAGGTCCAGATACTCTCACCGCTTGTCGCCGGCAGGAAAGGCCACTACCGGGAGCTCTTCGAACGGCTGCTGTCGAAAGGCTACCTGCGCGTGCGCGTGGACAGGGAGTACCGCGAAATGGAAAAAGATATGCAGCTCGAGCGCTACAAAAGCCATGCAATCGAGCTGGTTGTAGACAGGATCATCGTCACTCCGGATGGCCGCGAGAGGCTGAAGGAAGCCGTCAGCCTCGCCATTTCTATGTCCGAGCACCGATCGTCGGTTATCTGCGACCCGGACGGCGAAGGGCTGAAGGAAATGGTCTTCAGCACGAAATACGCTTATTCGGATGGTTCGGTGCCGGTCGATACCCTCGCGCCGAACCATTTCAGTTTCAACTCGCCCTACGGCGCCTGCCCGGAATGCAACGGGCTCGGAGAGCTCATGCAGCTCTCGGGGGAGCTCATGGTGCCCGACCGGACCCTTTCGCTCAACGAGGGAGCGATCGATCCTTTCGGAAAACCGGGAAAGCGGAACCTCTGGCAGATCATCAAGGCTGTCGCGAAAAAATACGGCTTCACCCTCGATACGCCGATCGACGAAATACCGGCTGAAGCC
The DNA here is from genome assembly GCA_903928225.1 of uncultured Chlorobiaceae bacterium. Taxonomy (GTDB): domain Bacteria; phylum Bacteroidota; class Chlorobiia; order Chlorobiales; family Chlorobiaceae; genus Chlorobium. The sequence goes on along the minus strand of CAIYPU010000024.1, from coordinate 1,798 downwards.
CTGAAAATCCTGCTCGAAGGATCTGGCAGCCGCACCTTCGACGTGAGCTACTCCTATTCCGGGCGTGAAACGCACTACCCGCAAATTTTCCAGGGAGCGCTCCCGTACGTTTCGGAAATCCTGAAAAACGCTTCGACGGCCAAGGTCCGGGAATGGGCGGAAAGCTACATGGTCCGCCAGCCCTGCCCGGCCTGTGGCGGAACGAGGCTCCGCAAGGAGAGCCTTCTGGTGAAAATCGACGGAATGAACATCGCAGAAACCGAATCGCTTTCCCTGCCGGATGCGTATGCCTTTTTCAACGCACTCCCACCGAAACTCACTCCACGGGAACTGCTTGTAGCGACCCCGGTGCTGCACGAAATCGGAAAGCGCCTCGAATTCCTGCTTAACGTCGGGCTCGGGTACCTCTCGCTCGACCGCAGCGCCCAGACCCTTTCGGGTGGCGAAGCGCAGCGCATCAGGCTCGCATCCCAGCTCGGCTCACAATTGAGCGGCGTGCTTTACGTGCTCGACGAACCGAGCATCGGACTGCACCAGCGTGACAACCACAAGCTGATCGATTCACTGAAGAACCTCAGGGACATCGGCAACACGGTGCTAGTCGTCGAGCACGACAAAGACACCATGCTCGAAGCCGATGAAATCATCGACCTCGGCCCCGGCGCCGGCGAATACGGCGGACAGGTCGTAGCCCAGGGACATGCCTCCGGCCTCGGTGTCGATTCGTCGACCGCCGGTTACCTGAACGGCAGGCTCCGGGTATTCTTCGAAGGAGAAAAGAAGAAAAAGAAAAGCGAACGACAGTTCCTGCACATCAGGGGGTGCAAAGGCAACAACCTGAAAAACGTCGACCTCGAAATCCCGCTCGGCTCTCTCGTCAGCATCACCGGGGTCAGCGGGTCGGGAAAATCGACGCTCGTCAACGAGACGCTCTTCCCGGTCCTCGCTCGCCATTTCTACCGTTCAAAGCTCCTCACCTACCCTTACGACACCATCGAAGGCATCAGAAACATCGACAAGGTGGTCAATGTCGACCAGTCTCCCATCGGGCGCACACCCCGATCGAACCCGGCGACCTACACGGGGGCCTTCACCTTCATCCGGGATTTTTTCACCAGGCTGCCCGAAGCACAGATCCGGGGTTACAAGGCCGGAAGGTTCAGTTTCAACGTCAAGGGCGGCAGGTGCGAAGTATGCCAGGGCGCCGGAACAAGAAAAATCGAAATGAACTTCCTGCCGGACGTCTACGTCGAATGCGAAAACTGCAAGGGCAAACGGTACAACCGCGAAACCCTGCTCGTCAAATACCATGGCAAATCGATCGCAGACGTGCTCGAAATGACCATCGAGGAAGCCTCGGAATTCTTTACCGATTTTCCTCGCATCCAGCGGATCCTCACGACCATGAAAAGCGTCGGACTCGGTTATCTCAAGCTCGGCCAGCCTTCACCCATGCTTTCTGGCGGCGAAGCGCAACGCATCAAGCTGTCGGCCGAGCTCGCCAAAATCCAGACCGGCAAGACCCTCTACATCCTCGACGAACCAACGACCGGCCTCCATTTCCAGGATATCCAGCACCTGCTCGAAGTGCTTCGCAGGCTTGTCGACAAGGGCAATACCGTCATCATCATCGAGCACAACCTCGACATCATCAGGAACAGCGACTGGATCATCGATCTCGGGCCCGAAGGAGGAAGCGGCGGCGGTGCCATCATCGCCGAAGGCACCCCCGAGGAGATCGCCCGCATGGAACATTCCCATACCGGAAGGTTCCTGAAGATGGAAATTGGGTAGTGGG
>CAIYPU010000023.1 GCA_903928225.1 uncultured Chlorobiaceae bacterium | reverse complement strand
TCCTCGCGATTTCCGGCGGAGGCAAGCTTGAACCGGAAAATTACCTCCTGCTGGCCCACGCCCTTGGCGCACACAAAACCCTGAAAAAGCCGTTCAGGGTATCCGAACTGCTCAACGCCATTGCCACGCTGTAACCTGAAATTGTTTCTCAGAAACAGGAATCTGTCGAATCAATGCTATTGTCAACCTCCCAAAAGGAAACCGCTTCCATTATGAGTACCTCCGTCGCCAGAATCATGAATCGGTAAACATCAATCTCCTCCTTAACGGTGCTGCGCCAACATGCCGGCGCCGCTCATCCTCCGTGAGCCTCAAAAAAGCCCCCATCTGCAAGACCGAACCATGTCCGAATCAATCGCTGGCACAGTTCGGTCCAAAGTGTACACCGGATTCAGAAGAAGAGAGAACCTCGATTCCGGAAAAGATGACACACTCCGGAGCTGACGGATTTTTTTTGATGCCATGGATCCGAGCCCAAAGGGCATATCCAACCCACTGCATAACACATACAACACGCATTACACGCAATGACTGCAGTCGATCGAAAGAGTATGATCAGCGCTGTGGGTTGTGAACAGGAACGACCATGACGGGAAGGGTGGCAAATCGTATGGTATGCTCTGCAATGCTGCCTTTAAGAAAATGCTGCCATCCTTTGTAGCCGTGGGTGCCCATGACGAGAAGATCGGCGTTCCAGAAGTCCGCAATCTTCAGAAGTTCCTCCGGCGGATGCCCTTCGGGCATGAAGCGGGAAACTTTCAGATCACCCGCCATCTGCGCGATCTGCTCAAAAACCGTTTCCACCTCTTTCTTCAGGACAATCAGCGCGTCTTCACGGGTGATTCCCGTATCGGGGTTTCCAATAGTTTTCGAAGTATCGACAACATAAATCAGCGCAGTCTCCGCATCGAGCTTGCTGGCAAGATCGAGTCCGACCCGGGCAGCATGCAATGAACAATCACTGCTGTCAACAGCTATGAGCAGTTTCTGGAATCGTGGCATGTTTAATGTTTGTAAACGTTGAATGAAACAGAAAATCGCCGGTCACCGGCAACAGACGATAACAGCCTTCAACAGCGGATAAACCTTCAGAAGGCCCTCGTAACCAGAATACCTGCCGCCGTGGCGGCAAATCCGGCAAACATGCTCAGGAAAATATAGGAAGCGCCCGTCAGCGCATCGCCATTCTGCAGAAGGGCGACGAATTCGTAAGAGAAGGAAGAAAACGTGGTGAAACCACCGCAAAAACCTGTCGCGAGGAAGAGGCGCCAATCAGGGGAAAGAAAGTTCGATCTTGCGGATAACCCGTATATCAGGCCGATGATAAGGCATCCGAAGACATTGACGGCAAAGGTTCCGTAAGGAAATGATGCGGGAAGGATGCGGGCAACACCTGTTGCGGTAAAATAACGGGCCAGGCTGCCGAGCATGCCGCCGATACCAACTAAAAAAATAACTCTGCCCATGGAAAACACCGTTTTATTGTTCTCGTTGCAAGCAGGAGTTATCAGCCCTCCGGGCAGGGCGGTTGAAGGCGAACCCCATCGCCTGTACATAGATAAGAAAAAGATCGTTCGAGAACAAGGAACCCGGGCTCTGAACCATGTCCGGAAAACCCCGTCAATGCATGACTTCCGGGAAAAATACCTTAATAATTAATAATTTTAGCATATTTCAACAACATGCCTTATATTGTTAATATATTCAACCATTAAACAATACTCACAGTATGGCAGGAAGCGCGTTACAGACATGGGAAAAAGTACTCGAATATGCATCCGTACCACTTCACGGCACCATGTCGAGGAAAATCAGAAAAGGTGTGAAGCTTCAGATCAATGAAGGAAAAATCTATGAGGACGCCGTTCTGTTCATCAGCGACCTTTTCCTCAGGGTCACCGAAGAGTCCGACGGGGTCGCGGTCAACACCTATTACGGCATTGAAGCCATAGCCAGTATCCGCACCTACAGCAACAAGGAATAATTTTCTTTCATGATGCAAGCCGGGCTTCCTGGCACTATCCCCTTCTCCTGGATAGTTTGCCCGGCTTTTTTATTCCGCAATAACCCTTCCCCAATTTCCCGTCTATACTGCAGCCCAGTGGAGCAATGGCTGGGACAACGGAGCTTCCGGCATTAACGGCCTTTCACCGGGCTTCAACGGATATCAGAACGAAAACCATCCGGATGGGGCCATAATAATTGGAATCATGACAAAGGGTACCGTGACGAAGGCCCTGTGCGTTCTGACAGAAATCATGGCGGTCCGGTAGGACCATGGCCAACCCATCGTTGAGGAAAGAAATATCAGTTTATCCCTGTTAAGCAGGATCCGGATTATGTTCGGGGCTCCCGGTTTCACATCGGCAACTGAACGCACAGGACCGGAATCTACTGCAAGGCACATACATCCCCCGCCGGTGCTCCGGTATCCGATGACTTGTCACCTTTCGTTTTCCAGCCTGTAAATCTCCCCCTGAAAGCCTGTCAGCTCTCTGTCACAGGGCGGGTTCATTGCCCGGAGGGTCGGCCGGGACGGCTTCTTCTTTCGCAGTTCCACCCTGCCCGGCATCAGGCATCTGAACATTGCTCATCTGGTTGCCAATCTCCTTGATGAGCGAATCGGCTATGATCAGTCCGGCACCTCCTATGAGGAAACCGGCTAATCCGTGAAGTATGGCAGGCCCTATCAATGGTGTACACAACAGAGCACCGCCTGCAACTCCGGCAGCATCCTTGAGCATGGTATTATCATACGTTAAATATTCGCGGATTTTTACTTTCCTGAATATACGCATGAAAAACGGGAATGAGTAATGCCTTGCATTTTCTTTCAGAACTCCTCGACATAGAATTCTCCGGGTGAGTCGGGATGGTGCCTTGTATATCCGAAACCCACGAGCCACTCCGATACGTTCGCAACCATTTCAGGATTTCCGCACAGGAAAAAGTGGGTCCGTTCCGGATCCGGAGTGATATTGAATTCATTCTGGATGAAATCCTTTCTCAGCAGATCTTCGATGTTCGATCGCAGGCCGTCCCACTCCTCATCCGCATCGGTCAGTGTCGGGACATAGAAAAAGTTGGCATGATGCTTTTCGAGAAAGGTGAGTTCCCCAGAATAGCCGAGGTCCCAGCGGTGCCTTCCACCCTGTATGACAATCATCTTGCTTTCGGGTCTTTCGATGATGTGGGAACGAAGGAAACTGATGTATGGAGCAATGCCCGTCCCGGTGGCAATCATGATGATATCGCTGCCATCCGGTGTTTCGTCGAGGCGGAAAATCCCGGCATTGCTGCCGCAGATATGGAGCCGGCTGCCTTTTTCAAGGTTGAAGAGCCGTGGAGAGAGCTGGCCTGTCCTGACCTGGGAGATGAAAAATTCGAACTGCGTCCGCTCTGTCCTCGCTGAAACGATAACGTAAGGCCTCCTGAGCAGTTTCTCAGGTTGCGGCGATTTCTCTTCAGGTTCTGCGTTCGGTGAACGGCTCTCGTAGCCGTAAAGTCCCAGGAGAAGGTATTGACCGGCTTCGAACTCGCTCCTCGGTTCATCAGCCTCGACGTGAAGGATCATGAGGTCAGGTGATACCATGATTTTTTCACTTACCGTAGCGTTGTATTTCAAAACATGTGCATCCATGACGCCCTCCCCTCGGAAATCATTGTAATATCTATAGAAATGAACGTGAAGAGCGCGTCCGGAGTTCACGCATTGAGACCGAAAAGTGCCTGTTCAGCAGAAGAAAGGTTCATTTCCAGCCGCCGCCGAGTGCCCTGTAGAGTTCGGCCATAGCTGAAAGGCGCTGCCGCCTGATGTCGGATAGCGCAAGTTCGGCCTGGAGAGCATTGGTCTGGGCGACAATTACCTCAAGGTAGGTGGCCATGCCGCTTCGGAACAGGAGCCCCGCATTGGCGACAGCTTTTCGAAGCGTTGTGCTTCTTTCTGCGGCAAGGGTTTCCCCGGCTTTCAGTTTTTCGAGCTGAACAAGAACATTGGAGACCTCACCGACAGCTTTGAGAACGGTCTGTTTGAACTCGAGCTCTGACTTTTCCCAGGATATCTTCGACTGTCCGTACCTGGCCCTCAGCTGCCCCTGCTGAAAAATCGGCTGAAGCAGCGAGCCCTGCACAACGCTGAAAAGGGATCCCGGCAAAGAGAACAAGTCGCTTGCCCTGAGTGCATTGACGCCGCCTTCGGCGGTGATTTTCAGGGAAGGATAGAGACTGGCGGCGGCTTCACCCATATTTGCGTGGGCAGCTCGAACCGCAAGTTCCGAAGCCCGGACGTCAGGCCTGTTCTGAAGCAGCGACACCGGCACGCCTGCAGGCAGGTCGTTGTAAACAGCAATCATAAACAGGTTTTTCTGCCGGTTCACCGCTCCGGGCATCTTTCCGCAAAGAATGCTGAGGGCATTTTCCTGGGCGGAAATCATCTGTTCTGTAACCGGAATGCTAAGGGCAACCGAGGCACGGGAGGCTTCCTGCTGCTGAACGGCCAGCGATGTCACCATTCCTGCGTTGTACTGCAGCTTCATCATGTTGAGCGTCGTGTCGGCGAGGGCAAGGTTCTTCCTTGTCGTTTCAAGCTGTTCATCGAGCATGAGCAGATTGTAATAACCCTGGGCGACATCCGCCACGAGCCTCGTTTTCACGGCTTTGGCAGCTTCCGCGCTCTGGAGATAAGTGGCAAGGGCCGATTTTTTCCTGCTGTGAATTTTTCCCCAGATATCTGCTTCCCATGACATCGTGGCATAAGCAGTGTAATCCTGTTTATTTTTTTCACCCGAAGTAACGGCGTTCGGACCGTAATCTGAAGGATGGCTGAGGCTGGCGTCCGCTCCGATGGCGAGGGCGGGAATGTTGCCGAGCCTTGCGGCATTGAGCGCCTGGCGAGAATAATCGATATTCCTGAGCGCGATCTGCAGGTCGAGGCTGCTGACGACAGCACTGTCGATGAGTGAGCGGAGCGTCGCATCGGTAAAGAATACGGTATAAGGCATCGTTGCAACCGTAGTCGTATCCTTTCCATTGGCAGTCGAGGAAGAAGTGCGGTAAGCTGCCGGCATAGCCACGTCAGGCTGCCGGTAGGGCCCGGCAGGATTGCAGGCAGTGAGTGCCGGACCTGAGAGCAGAAGCAGGAAGCGGAGAAGCTGAAAGAAATTCTGTTTTTTCATCATGACATCCTCCATCATTTCTTCCCCGTCTGGCTGTTCTCCCTTTTCACCGTCTCGTCAAGCAGGACCCCCGCTTCGACAATGGCGGTGGCCGGGCCTGTAATGCGCTCCTGAAAATACTGGAACGTGACGAAAAGCACCGGCACAACGAAAATCCCGAGGATCATGCCGATGAACATGCCCCCGATTGCCGCGGCTCCAATTGAATGATTGCCCTGTGCCGCCGGTCCGGAAACGAAAAGAAGCGGAAGGAGACCTGCGATAAAAGCCATCGAGGTCATGAGGATCGGCCGGAGCCGTGCTTTCGCGCCTTCGATTGCCGAAGCGGAGAGCGATCTTCCCTCCACCCTTCTCTGCAGGGCGAACTCTACGATGAGGATGGCATTTTTTGCCAGCAGGCCTATGAGCATGATGACGGCAACCTGCACGTAGATATTGTTCTCGATGCCTGCAAGCCTGATCCCGGCGAAGACGCCGAGAAGCCCGGTCGGGATGGAAAACATGACTGCCAGCGGCAGGATATAGCTTTCGTAAAGCCCGGCAAGCAGAAAATAAACGAAAACAACGGAGAGCAGGAAGATGAAGAGCAGCCCGCCGGTCGATTCGATCTCTTCCCTGCTCTGCCCTTTCCAGTCATAGGTGTAACCCGTCGGCAGGCTTGTTTTTGCAACTGCCTCCACCGCCCTGATTGCCTGGCCGGTGCTGAAACCCGGCTTGACGGTTGCATTGATGGAAATGGCATTGAACAGGTTGAAATGATCGACGGCTTCGGTGCCGTAAACCCTCTTCAGGGTGATCACCGAGGTGACGGGAACCATCTCGCCGGAGGCATTTTTGACGAAGATGCCGTTAAGCGAAGCCGTATCGGTACGCTCCCCCGGTTCAGCCTGTATGATGACCCGGTAATACTTGCCGAAACGGTTGAAATCGGAAGCCTGGAGACTGCCATAGTAAGCCTGCATCACGGTCATCAGGTCCTTGACGTTCACGCCCAGTTGCCCGGCTTTTATGTTATCCACGACAATTTCGTACTGCGGGTTGGTAGCCTTGAAAGTCGTGAAGGCAAAACCGATCTCCGGCCTTTTCATCAGCTCGCCAATGAAGCCCTGGGCGACATTGCCGAATTTGTCGAGTGCGCCGCCGCTCCTGTCCTGCAGCACGAACTCGAGGCCGCTGACCGTACTGAAACCTGGAACGGTCGGCTGCGCAAGGGCGAAAAAGGAGCCGTCGCCGCCGGACAGCTTTTTTGTGATGAGGGGAAGCAGCTTCTTGAGATTGCCGTCGGCAGTGCGCTCGTTATGGTCCTTCAACTGCAGGAAAAGAAGTCCTGACGATGGTGAGGACGTCCTGGAAAGGATATTGATGCCTGCGACGGCGATGACTTTCTTCACGTCGGACATTGACAGAAGAATAGCCTGGGCTCTGTCCATCGAAGCCTTTGTCCTGGCAAAGGAAGATCCAGGCGGCAAGGTTGCCGATACGATCACGAAACCGTTGTCCTCCTCGGGAATGAAACCGGTCGGCGTGACCTTGAAAATCCAGAACGATACAGCTACGATCATGCCGAGGAAAACGTAGGTGATCACCTTGTTACGCAGGAAATAGACCAGGCTCGACAGATATTTGCGTTTGAGCAGATTGAACGTGTTGTTGAACCCTTCGAAGAAACGGTGCCCCGCATCGCCGAGGAATCTGATTTTCTTCTGTGTCGGCGAGTTATGGCCCTGATGCAGGTTTTCCAGAAAGAGCGCGCAAAGCGCGGGGCTCAGCGTCAGTGCGTTCACTGCCGATATCAGGATGGCGATGGCGAGGGTGAAAGCGAACTGACGGTAGAACACTCCGGTCGATCCCTGGAGGAACCCGACCGGCAGGAATACCGAAGCCATGACCATCGTGATGGTGATGATGGCCATCGTTATCTCGCGCATGGCCGACACCGTCGCGATCTTTGCCGGATACTGCTTCTGCTCCATTTTCGCATGCACGGCCTCGACGACCACGATGGCGTCATCGACAACGATGCCGATGGCGAGCACGAGCCCGAACAGAGTCAGCACGTTGATGGAAAAGCCGAAAAGGTTCATGAAGAAAAAGGTGCCGATGATGGCGACCGGGACCGCGATGGCCGGAATGATGGTGGAACGCAGGTCCTGCAGGAAAAGGAAAACCACAAGGAAAACCAGCAGGAATGCCTCTACTAGGGTATGCTGGACCTGGCTTATCGACTCATCGACAACTTTCTTGGCGCTGTATGGTATGGAGTAGCTCACTCCGGAAGGGAACGACAGCGCCGCTTTCACGAGGACTTTTCGAAGCCCTGTCTCGACTTCGTTCGCGTTCGACCCCGGAGCCTGGAATACGGCGAGCACGACGGCGGGTTTTGCATTTGCCTTGGTGTTGACCGTATAGCGGTATGCGCCGAACTCGACACGGGCGATATCGCCAAGCCGAAGAAGAGAACCGTCAGGGTTCGCCCTGATGACAATCTGTTCATAATCTCCCGGATAGGGGTATTTGCCCCGGTACTTCATGACATACTGCAGGGGCTGGTCGCTGTTTTCACCGAAGGAACCGGGCGCGGCCTCGAGGTTCTGGCCCTGTATCGCTGCAGTCACCTCCTGCGGCGTCACCTTGTAGGAAGCCATCTGCTGGGGCCTGAGCCAGATGCGCATCGAGTAGTCCATGTTCCCATAGACCGACACCTGCCCTACCCCGGGCACCCTCGACAGATCGTCGACGATGTTGATCTTGGCATAGTTCTGGAGAAAAATCTGATCGAATGCACCGGTATCGCTTGCCAGATTGATGAGCATGATCTGGCTGTTCTGGCGCTTTACCGTATTGATGCCGATCTGGTTCACTTCGGCAGGCAAACGGCTTGTAGCCTGCGCAACGCGGTTCTGGACATTGACGGCCGCCTGATCGGGATTGGTGCCCTGCTTGAAAAAAACCGTGATGGACAGGGATCCGTCGTTGGCAGACGTCGATGTCATGTAGGTCATGTTCTCGACGCCGTTGATAGCTTCCTCGAGAGGCGGAGCGACCGACCGGCCGACGGTTTCCGCACTTGCACCGGGATAACTTGCCGTCACGTTGACGCTCGGCGGGGCGATATCGGGGAAACGGGTGATGGAGAGCTGTGTCATGCCCACAAGACCCAGAATAACCAGAATCACCGAGATGACCGTCGCAAGAACAGGCCTCGATATAAAACGTTCAAGCATGGGCTGGCGCGATTTGTTGCATCCTTGTGTTCATCCCTCTTTTCCGTCAGTAACGCATCATTTCCTTCCGGCAGGAGATTGAGCAGGATTTCTCAAAGGTTTAATGATGGCTCCATCCTGGAGCTTCTCGATTCCTGAAGTGACAATGACATCTCCCGGACCGACCCCGGAAGTGACGATATAGTCGCTGACGCTTGTTCCTGCCGTGGTTATGACCTGTTTGCGGACCTTGTTGCCCTTATCTACGAGAAAAACGAAGACCTTGTCCTGAAGTTCGACGGTTGCCGCTTGCGGCACAAGGAGCGCATTGCGGTAGAGCGACGACACAATCACCTTTCCCGAATTGCCGGAGCGAAGAATGCCTCCCGGATTGGGAAAAACAGCCCGAAGCCTCACGGATCCGGTCGTCTGGTCGAACTGTCCGCTGACTGTTCCGATGTTCCCTTTCTGATCATACCGGCTCCCGTCCGAGAGAACAAGCGAAACAGGGGCGACGTTCTTCAGTTTTTCCTGGATGGTGGATCCCTGGTATTGCCGGCGGAAAGCTGAAAAGTCGTTTTCGCTCATGCTGAACGATGCGTATACCTGATCCACATCCGAAAGGAGGGTCAACCATGCATTCTGGTTTTTCGTGACAAGGCTTCCGATCCTCAGGGGAATTTTTCCGATATAACCTCCTACAGGGGCTTTAATGAGCGTGTAATCAAGATTGACCTTTGCCGCACCGGCGACCGCTTTAGCTTGCTCAACGGCAGCGAGGTCGGCACGCCAGGCCGCTTTGGCCGTTTTAAGCTGGATGTCGGAAACCACTTTATTTTCTACAAGGGGCACGAGTTTGTCCACGTCGAGCTTTGCAGAAGCAAGCTTCGCTTCGGCGGCATGCTGGGCCGCAAGCGCGCTGTTATACTGCTCGCGGTACAGGCGGTCGTCGATTTTGAAAAGAGGCTGGCCCGGATCCACTTTCGCTCCTTCATCGACATAGATCGCCAGGATCGTGCCATCCACCTGTGGCCGGATTTCGACGTTGACCCTGCCTTCGAGCATTGCGGAATATCTTCTTTCAACCGTCGCATCCGCAACCCGGACAACGGTGACAGGCAGGGATTGCGCCTGCTTCTGCATGGCGTCTTTTCCTCCCTGGGGGCCGCAACCCTCGGTAATAACGAGCATACCGAGTCCGGCCGCAAGGATCAATCCCCTTATGCTGTCCTGCAATATTTTTGTCATGAAACTGCTATTGTTGTCTGCAACACTGGTTGCCCCCAAATGCCGCCGGAAATGGACAGCAACCCGTTTTCGTCCGGAGATGCGAAAAATGAGGGAAAAGAGCCTTCCGCCGGGGCCAATATCCTTTTTTCAAAACAGGTTAATCCATGTTTGAAAAGTACAATAAACATTCTCGGGAAATAATTTCATGAAAAAACATTTTTCATGGGTTTGCCCGACCGGCGGAAAACCCGGTGAATTTTCCCGGCATCACGGGCTTCCTGTCCGAGAACCGTGTGCTCGATATCTCATGGATACAAGCTTTGTCATGGTAAACCGGCAGAAGGGAGATGAACTTGTTATTCAGAGGAACAAATTCGCGAGGAATCGGCATCATCAAGGATTGAAGCTCTGCTGAAAAGGTCATAAAACAGCCGGGATGCCCTCCGGTGGCCATCTTGGCAACTCAGAACGGAATCATACAGACTGGGACAAATACGTTGTTCTGTATTCTTCAAATTCTCTGTCTGTCCTGTTAAAGACCTGGCGAAGTTCCATGACGTTTGCTTCGACGTCTGCAAGACGGTCTGATTTCAGCTGAAAACAGAGTTTTTCCGCCCTGGCACTCAATTGAAGGGCTCCTATCGTGCCGGCAGATCCCTTGAGGGTATGGGCAAGGTATGCCACTTCCCTGTTTTCCCTCGAACGGGCAGCCTCTTCAATTTTTCCGAGGAGTTTTTCAGTATCAATCCTGAAAATATCGAACAATTCAGCAAGGGATTCCTTCCCGAGGTTCTCCGTCAGCATTTCAAGTGTGCCGCGATCGACATATGCCGGAGTTTCATCAGCCGCACAAGCACAAACTTGATGATCCGGACAGTCCGCTGACTCATAACTGTCATCGCCAGGACGATGCAGCCAGAAAGAAAGTGTAGCCACAAGTTCCTTTTTTGCCACCGGTTTGGATAGATGGGCATTGACCCCGGAGCGCATGATCGCCTGGATACTGTCCTGATCGGTATGTCCGGTAAGAGCTATGATCGGCAGTTCTCTGAACCCGCGGAAACGATGGAATACCGAACCCTCCCGAATCAGGCGGACAGCGTCGATTCCGCCCATGACGGGCATTTCGATATCCATGAGGACAATGTCTATCTCCGATTGTTCGAGCTTGTCGATCGCTTCCAGCCCATGCTCGGCTTCGAATACCGTACATCCTGAATGTTCGAGGACCACGCGCATGAACTTTCTGTTGGTCGCATTGTCATCTGCGATAAGAATCGTGGTTCCCGAAAGATCTGCCTGATGGGTGTGGCTGCGGGTAGCGGTTTCAGTAAAAAAGAACTGTTCGAAAATGTCCTCAAGGGTCTTTTTTTCAAGTGGTCTCGAGCAATACCGGGCCATGCATACGTGTTTGCGGCCATGGGCGCGATCGTGACCCTTTCTGGAATTTTCCTGCATGCCTATCACGGGAACCTCGCGGTAATGCTGGCAGAGATTTGCGGGAAGGCCTCTGCCTGAACGAAGTGTTTCAGCGGTTTCATAACCGTTTAGTCCAGGCATGTCGATATCCACCAGTATCATATCGTATGCCTTGAAAGAAGCCATCTTCAGGGCGGCATTCCCGTTTGGCGCTTCATCCGGCCTGCAGTACCAGTCAAGGAAAAGGTTCGATATGAGCTGACGCTGCGTGGCATCGTCATCGACCACAAGGACCTGTTTTTTCTTCAGGACATCTTTTTTCACCTGAAGGACCTTTTCAGATTGGTAAAGCGGCAGCATGATCTCGAACTCGGTCCACTCCTGCTCCCTTGAATGACAGACGATGTATCCGCCGAACGAATTGATGACGCGGCGGCAGAATGACAGGCCGAGACCGTTGCCGCCTGTCTTGCCGTGGGTGTAGAAACTCTCGAAGATCAGTTCTCGTTTGCCGATCGGGACCCCCGGGCCGGTATCCCTGACACGGATGAAATTACCGGAAGAGTGCGATTCGGTCTTGATGGTGATGCTGAAACTCGGCTTGTTCTTGTAATACAACGCATTCTTGATGAGATTGAACAGAACGTAGACCAGGAGATCCTTGTCGCCGAAGTACTCGAAATCCTCGGCGACATCGATATTGATGAGCTTTTTCTCCTCCGGCGCGCTGTAGGCGAACGTATCGATGGCGGAATGAATGGTCGATGCCGCCTTACGCCGCCTGAAGCTGCGGGTATCGACCTCTCCGCCCTGCATTGCGGTAAGGATGGAATCAATGATTTTGTTGCCCCTTCTGACGATATCCGAAGCCTCGTCGATAACATCGTTCACCGCATCGAGATTTCCCCGACTGATCATGAATATTTCCTCCCTGCTCGATACCGGAGGCCTTTCGGGAAGGATCGACTGGATAGCTTCGATCGCATTGACAATAGCATTGAGGGGATTGCGCATCTCATGGGCGATCGTACCGCTGAGGCTGCGCATGAAAGCCATCCTTACGCGGTTGATGGTCTGTCTTTTATGTGTTGCAAAGATGCTGCCCATGAGCGAGAAAAGATAAACCGATATATACACTTCCCTGAAATAGGTATAGGACACCTTGCCGTCTGTCAGGTGCACGGTCAGCCAGGCAAGCCCGTAACCGGTCACGATCATGGCGCAGATATATTTCCAGTCATAGACAAGAAGGGTCATCAGCAGCATACCTCCGAGCGTAGACATGGTCCAGACGACGGAGAACTCGTTCTTGAGCAGCATGAAACTGAAATAATAGGGAATGATATAGAGAACGCTGAGAAAGAAATAAGCCGGAAAAAAACGTTTGATCTGGTCGGGCAGATACCTGTAGGTCCCCCAGCTTATACAGATGATGGAGTTCAGGATGCGAAGGGAAAGGTTTTCGTAATGCTGGGGATAAAGATCATGCAGAACAAAATAGTACAAGGGAAACCCCAAAGACCCGAGGATGGCACCGAAAACGAGGTTCGGTTCGGCATGTTCGACGAACCGTTCCATCTGCTCCTGGATCTTTTTTCCGATTTCTCTCAGATCGTTTGTTAAAATATCATTCCTGACCATGGGGGTGGTTTAAGAATTACAGAACAGGACCTCGAAGAGCAACGCATGAAAAAGAACTCAAATCATGCCCGGACACGCAGTAACTCGCATAAAAAACCATCTTAATTTAAACAATTATCAGATTACTTATGATAGTTTTTTATCATCCTCTATAGCGTCTGCTCCTGAACCGGCTTTCGAGGTCGAGCAATGCATGTTTTATCGCAAGGCCTCCCCGGTAACCGGTAAGATGCCCGTCACTTCCGACAACCCTGTGGCAGGGGATGAACACCGGAATCGGGTTTTTCCTGCACGCTGTCCCTACAGCCCTTACGGCCCGGATATTGCCTGATGCTTCCGCAATCTGCCTGTAGGTGGCTTCACAACCATACGGAATTGCCGAAAGATGCTCCCATACCCTCAGCATGAATGGCGTACCCGCTGGAGCAAGCGGAATCGAGAAACGGTCCAGCTCGCCCCGCAAGTATGCCTCCAGTTGCCCGAATGCTTCGGTGAGCAAAGGTGTTTCTCCGGTAACTGAATCTGCAGGAACCCTGTCCGTCTCGAAGTAAAACCTTGCAAGAGCACCGTCAAGATCTTCGAGGCCTATTCTGCCGATTGACGTTTTTTGAAAAGAAATCATCAGATTTATTTTTTCTGTAAAAACATTGCAAGAAATGAACAAAAAGAACGCCGAACCTTATGAAGCTGATGACTGAGCAGTTAAGTTTATGAAAAGGGTGAATGAACAAACAGGAGATTTGACAGTCTGAAGTTTCTGGTTGTGTGTTGTTTTTCATGATAACGGAAAGAGGGTGCCGAATATTTCGGAGCCCTCTTTCCGTTTATACCCGTTTTAACTCCCGCCCGCCATTATCACTATTTTTATACAGAATAACAAAACATTGCGTATATTATACGTGATATTAATGTATAAAACCCCATTCCCTCTAACACAATCAGAAAAAGATGCACCTGCTCTTTTTGAACGACCACCAGATCGTAACCGCCTGGGTTGTCATCGTGAGCTGCACCTATATCTACCTCGATATCAAATTCCGGAAAAACAGCTGATACCGGAAGTTATCGGGTCGGGACTCATACGGAACCTGCCTGAAACGCCATTGCCTTGCCGGTTGTTTACAGATTATTTGACAACCGGGCAAAGACACTGATCAGGATAATTCTGCAGGATGTTGAAGAAAAAGGGAAATAAATTCACAGGAACATTGTTTATAACCGAAGTGATCTTCTTTTAAAGCCGTCCGTTACCGGATAATAACGCAACTTCTGAGTACTTCTGAGTACTTCCGGTTTTTGCAACATAACTTCATATCCGTATATTCACGGTAAAATACTGTCGGATTTCCACGCAGTAATCTTGAGCCGTCATTAACCTCATAAAAAGGATGGACGGTTTTATGGATATTCTTATAAGAGACATACTTATGCTTGTCGGCTGGATAGTGATCCTTGCTGCGGGATATTTCTTTTTTTCCAGAAAAATCAGACAAAACGGCCGGAACAGTGATGATGACGAATAAAACAGTCTGAAAAGGCTGCAGAAAATCCGTTATCATTTCACCCCGACCGGTCCGTTATCCCGGAATTTCACGCAACTTCGCGGCAGTTTGACTACATATCCATGAATCTGATGAACTCGAGGGCTTTTTCCCTGAGCGATTCATCTTTTTCCTGCAGGAATGGAGATGAGAACCGGATAGAATAACCATACTTTTCCAGGTTTGTGACAAGCCGGAAAAAATCATGGGTCTGAACCCTGAATGCCGCGACCATTTCGGGAGCATGGTACATGCCGAAACTGACAACTGTCGCATCGTTTTTCTCGATAATGGCTACCACTTCCGAGAGCTTCAGGCCTATTGATGGAAGGTCGAGCTCTATGGTCATTCCATCATCCTCCAGACGGAAAATTTCGGCGATCTTTTCATAGAAAACGATCTTCCTGACACACCCGAGATACTCTCCCTCCCTGCCTGACAAAGGCACAAGGTTTCCCGGGAGGAGGCGCAATCGTTGAAAAACATCGAGAAGATGATCCTCGAGGAAAATGCCTGGCTGTTTTGAAAGGGGCAGTTCCCTGAGCGGCAACGCTTCGTTATCGTCCAGGTGCCTCGCCTGCAGAAGGTCCTGCAGCGTCACCACCGCAAGCAGCTTCCCTTCCTTGAGAACAGGCAGTGAATCGTACTGCCCTTTCTCCATTGCTTCGAGCACCTCGAGGGCAAGCGCATCGACATCGAAGACCGGATAATCAGTCCCGATACTCTTTTCTATGAAATCCTTCAGCAGCATGGCTCTATTTTGTTGACCCTTCTTTCATGACGCCCCCCCTCGAATTCCGCTGCAAACCAGTTTTCAAGGCTTTTTTCAATTGTTGAAAAATCGGAAAACCTTGCAGAAAAACAGATGATATTCGCGTTGTTGTGCTGCCTGGCAAGCGTAGCGAATTCCGGGTTGCATGCAAGTGCGGCACGGATCCCCCTGACCTTGTTTGCCGCGATAGACACACCGATGCCGGTACCGCAGAGAAGCACACCCTGATCAGCTTCGCCGCCGGCAACAGCTTCTGCCACTTTCCTTGCGTAATCGGGATAGTCTACCGATTCGTTCGTATATGGTCCCATATCATTGCACTCGTGCCCGTTTTTCTGAAGCCAGGCAACTACAGACTTCTTGAGCTCGAACCCCGCATGGTCGCTTCCTACTGCAATTTTCATAAGAATTACTGCTTTAAATTATTGGAGTTTTTTTTTCAATACCGAATGCGCAAGAAAAACCGCCTGGCTGTTCACCACCGGTTCATTATTTGCAATTTTCGTGAACATGCCGTCAGGGTTCATGTTCCATGACTTCACATTGTCCCTGAGAATGGTATCGAGATGGGATTTTATTTCATGGACAAGACCCTTGCTGAAAACAGGAAAAATCGTTTCGACGCGGTGGTCGAGGTTCCTCGGCATGAGATCGGCGCTGCCAAGATAGACCTCCTCTTTCCCGCCATTGTGGAAATAATAGGCCCGGCTGTGTTCGAGAAAACGGCCGATGATGCTGATGACCCTGATGTTCTCGCTGATACCCGCAATT
>CAIYPU010000022.1 GCA_903928225.1 uncultured Chlorobiaceae bacterium | reverse complement strand
TCAACACAACTCCCCTGCTGAAAACCATCTTCGGTCTTTCGACAACCGCAAAACCTGCATCCGCTGCTATTTTTACTGTTTCTTCAAATGCTGATTTCGAGACATGGACGGGAGGTTCGACGATCAGGACCTTTCCATCGGGTTTCAGAATTGAGTGAATCTCTTTGAAGAAATGCCGCTTGTCAGGGACTTCGTGTACCATATAGAACAGCAGCACGAAATCGACAGCCTGTGTAACGCCTATCCTGTTTTCTTCGCACTTGTGCAGCTGAATCCGACCGTCAAGTTCCGTTCCTGCAACTTTGTCCTTAACTTTCCGAAGCATCCCCTCCTGCATATCGGCGGCGATGACCTTGCCTGATCTGCCGACCATTTCTGCCATTTCGATCGTGAAAAAGCCGGGTCCGCAGCCCAAATCCAGGACCGTCATGCCCTCCCTTACATACGGAGCGAGGATTTTTCGAGGGTTTTGCAACCATCTGCGAATGCGGTTGTCGAGTGAGCCCGACAACGCAACCGGACAAACGCGCTTATTGATCTTGCTCATTTCACGTTCTCCTTTCAGGCTGATGTTCAGAAAAACCTGCCTGCAGGGTAATTCACAGGCTTAAAGAGATGATTTACAGCTCAACCTTGAGCTTTCGGCCGCCGGTTATGGCAAACCCTTCGCGCTCATAAAACGCCAGCGTCCTCTGGAACTCAGGCAAGGGCGGGGTCGTGACTTCGAGACGTTTCCAGCCTCGTGACGCCCCGAACGATTTCGCTTCGGCAAGCAGGCGGATGCCCAAACCGTTCGAGCGGTACTCCGGACGGACGTACAGTTCGGGGATTGTGCCGAATGCCCCTTCGGCATACAAAGCGTAGCTTTCATACAGGGCGATGAACCCGATCGGATGGCCGTTTCCGCTGCGGGCGACAAAAACGAAATAATTCTCCCGTTCGAGAAAATCCCGCAGCCGGGAGGTTGTTTCGGCAAGATCGAAATGGAATGCCCTGATCCCGATGGCATCCATGATCTCGGTCAGCAGCTCGCCAACCATGACGGCGACCTCCTGCGTGTCGGCGGCGGTTGCTCTGTGGATGGTGAAATTATCGTTCATAAGCATTTGCCCATTATGGATTCTTCGCTCCGCTCAGAATGACAGGAGCAGGGAGTTTTTTTTCAGAAAAACCGATGTCATCCTGAACGAAGCAGCGCGAAGGGAAGGATCCATCTCCCTGGAAAACGAAAACATGTGAGTTCTGCGCTGTGCTTTACATGAACAGGTACCGCTTTCAGAATATCCGGCACCCAAAATTTACGACTTTATTGTTCATGGTCCGTGTGCGGCAGTGGCCGGAAGCAGCGGACTCGGCATGACTTTACGGTTCGTCATGCTGAACGCAATGAAATGCAGTGGATCATCCATTTCCAGACGTTGCCCTTCATGGTTTCTTCACTTCGTTCAGAATGACAAGAAAAAGACAGGATGACAAAGGAAAACTGAGAAGGCAAGATTCTCTCGTTTGCTATAATGGCCGGGTACAGGGAGCTCAAAATGACAAGAAAAACAGTGTTTGTTCAAAAGATAATTTATACCATCAATCACCGGATTAATAAACAATACATACTACCCTGCTGAAAAGCCTTAAAAGCATTCGACAGCTCACTGATACCTTTTACCGTTGTGCTCTATCCATCCGCCCGGATGTGAACCGCCGGGATCGTGATGTGTCCAGTGCAGCGTTCCTCCTTTCGGGCCCCATTCGTACTCTCCTTTGAATGTAACCCCATCTCCGGTGGCAAGGTCGTCCACCCTCGGGGCAAGATCGATATTGTGCGCCACCAGCAGGGTCTGGCCGTTCACCAGCCTGAGGATGAACCGTTGATGCCTGCTCCCGCTGCGGTCGTCCGGCAAAATCCTGGTCACGACACCCACTCCCGATACCTCTACATTGCTTTCGCGGTTCGCGAATGCTTTTGCAATGACCGCAGCGGAATTATCCTGGCTGTTAAAATGATCCTGCCGCTGAACTGTTTCCTTCGGTTCGGCGGGCACAGGTGCAGGCTTGATGCCGAAAAGAGTATATCCGTATCCCGCAAGGAGTACTGCAGCGGCGATGAGAAGCTGTTTTATTCGTGTACTGTCAGGCATTGATTGAATTCAATCTATAAAATATAATACGGATGTGCATGGCGTCATGCTGAAGCCGGCAGGACCGGGTGAGGAATCCATAAGGCATTATTGAAAACCTATGGATCCTTCATTTCACTGCGTTTCATTCAGGATGACAAACCTTCTTCTCTTACTTTTTATGAAATTATTTGTTCAGAGAAGAAACAGATTATTTTCAGAACTCACATCGCCAGGCGTCCCTGCTTTTCAACAAGCTCATGGATAAACGCCTTACCAGCTAACGCCTTCGCTTTTGCCATTTCCACAATCTGCCGATGGTGCGTGAAGAGGATCACCTGATTCTTCTCCCCCAGTTCAGAGAGTGCTTTCAGGGTTGCCTGTGAACGCAGGTCATCGAAGTTGATCAGGATATCGTCGACGATGAACGGCATGGGCTCGCTCGATTCCGCCCGCAATTCGAGCGTGGCGAGCCGCAGGGCCAGGTAGAGCTGGTCGCGGGTGCCGGAGCTCATCGCTTCAACATGCAGCCAGCTGCCGTTCGACCTCACCCCTGCAAGCACAGGCTTACCCTGTTCGTCGCTGTCGGCGCGAAGGCTTTCGAACGATCCCATGGTCAGCTCCCTGAAGTAGCGGGAAGCGAGCTTCAGCACCGGGGCCTCGTTTTCCGTGCGGTAACGTTCGGCCTCTTCGCGGAGCAGTTTCGCAGCAAGCTTGAGGCGGATGTAACGCCCTGTCAGGCGGCGGATTTTCGCCAGGGAGTTCTGCAGCGCTTCGGCAAGTTCGGCCGCCTTTCCGCCGCCGTCCATCCGCTCCAGGTCGTTCCTTCTCCTCCCGATACTCTCCATCAGCTGCGCTATTTCCGGATCGATCAGGTTGCGGATCTCCGCATTCATCGTTTCGATACGCCCCTGAAGCTCATCGGGATCGGCCTCTCCTGCCTGCAATTCGAGCTCGTCGATGGTTGCCTTTCCTGCTATGCGGGAAAGGTTCCGTTCCAGCTCCCTGATCCGCTCCCCGAGCATGGCATGGGCCGCCGAACGCTGCTCGGCCTCGATCATCTCATCATGCGTTTCGCACCGGGCGGCCAGACGCATTCCGTCAAGTTCCTTTGCGCAGTCCTGCACCTCTTTTCCGGTCAGGGTGAATGACCGGCCCAGCGACTCCAGTTCCTCGCTCTCACGCCGCAGGACAGCCTGCTCCTCGCTGGCGCTTCCAAGACGGCTCTTGATCTCTGCAACGGCAAAGTGCACATCGGCAACGGCAAGGTCGGGGGCGATCTTTTTCAGCAGCGATCCGGCATCCCGCTCGAACTCGTCCGTATCCCGGTCGATCCCTTCGATACGTTTGCGGAATTCGTCTGCTTCCCTCAGTTTGTCGAAACAGGCCTGGAGGATATCGATAAAATCTGCGGCCTCAGAAGGAAGCGTGCCGGCCTCGAGGCCGAGGGGAAGCAGTGTCTCGGCCCACTCCTGCCGCCAGGCTTTCAGTTCCTCTTCCGCCCTGCTTTTTCTTTCGAGCACGCTGTCGAGTGCGTTGCGGCCGTCGCGAAGCCTCTGGTCAAGCAAATCGCGCTGCTCCCGCACCTTTTCAATCCGTTCCAGAAGCGATCGGGCAAAGTCGAATGGCCCCTGCAACTCTTCGCCCGGAAAGGTTTCGCCTTCTGCCGCAGCGGCAATTTCCTTCAAGAGGTTTTCCCGCAACTGACTGCGCAGCAACACCTTCCCGTCGAGATCCTGCCGGATTTTTTCAGAATCCCTTACCTGAAGGCGCAGTTGTTCGAAGGAAGCGGCCCATGCGAGCATCTCGCGCGGTGAAAGGGGCACGATGCCGCTCGATGACCAGAGCTCCAGCCAGCGCAGCCGCACGCCGCCGAGTGAACTGCCCAGAACACCTTCCTGTTCCTTGAGCGATTCCAGCCTTTTTCCGATTTTTTCCGATTCCGCCTTGAGGGCAGCCTGCTTCTGCACAAGCTCCGCTTCGCGGTAAAGCCGGTCGGCTGTCCTGTCGGCCCGGGCAACCATCATTTCGTAAGCTTCCGGCAGCGCGTGATCCGGATCGTATGCGAAGCTCTCGCCTGCGATCTCCTCCCCTCCGATCCACTGGCGTCGCAACAGTTGCCAGCCCTCATCACGCCGGCCCCGCAGCTTCGACAGCTCCTCTTCGCTCGGCACGTCGGCGCTGCCTGCAAGCCTGTGCAACTGTGCTTCCACGTCGAGCAACTGCTTTTCAAGACCTTCCCTTTCCGTATGGAGCTGCCACATCCGTTCATCGACCTCGCGGAACTCTTCATCGAAAAGCTGAACGGTCTGCGGCAGCGGAAGCGCAAGGTGCAGCACATTTTCCAGCGGTCCTTTCCACAGCCCGAGTCGGTCCAATGCGGCAAGACACTCCTGTCCGCTCCTCCTTTGCTCCTCGTAAAGCAAGCGGATCGCGGTGTCGATCTCCCAGGCATTGGCTGCGGCAGCCGAAACTTTCGAGAGCCCACCGGCGCAGGAAAAGGCCGGGAGCTGCTGCCGGTCGTTCTGAAGCAGTTCGATGCCTTTTTCTATTTTCTGAAGCTCTTCCTGGGCCAACAGGGCTGCTTTCAGAAGCGCTTCATAGCGGGAAGCGAGCTCCTGTATCCGCCTTCGCTTCGAGAGGCCGGGACGAAGGGTTTCGACATTATTGATCGAAAGTTCGGGCCTGATCTGTCGGAGCAGGTCCGCAGCAGCAGTTTTCAGGCCGATGCGTTGCCCTTCGCGCAGGGGGCGGTCGCTTTTCGCCTTCCGGTATTCTCCGAGCCGCTGGTAGAGCTCATCGATTGCTGCCGCCTCTCCGAGAATGGTGCTCTTCAGCGAGAGCTTCCCTGTTTTTTCCTGCAGGGCCTGTATCCTCGCCGTCACCTCTTCATGCCGGATGCGGGCTTCCCGAAGCCGCTGTTCGAGGGCTGCCCTGCGCTGGACGAAGTCTGCCGGAAGAGAGGTGACGTCACCCAAGTCGGCAAGCTCGCGCAACAGGGCTTTACGGAGCGAAAGATCGGGCATGGCCAGGTGCAGACGTTCTAAGCGGTGTTTTTCGGTCTCGAGCCGCCTCTTCGCCTCCTGCCTTTCATTGAGCCGTGCAAACGCTTCTTCGAGGGCCTGACGCTGCTCATCCCAGTCGCGGCCGGAGAGCGTGGCCTCCTTCGACTGCCTCTGCAGCTCCTTGTGCTGTGACAGGGCATCGTTGATCGAACGCACAGAGCTTCTGAGGGTGAAAAGGCTGTCTGCCTCCTCTTCGAGCCCGTCGATCAGCGGTTTCAGTGATGCAAGGCCTGCTGCGGCAGCGAACAGTGCCTTTCCTACCTCCCCCTGCTGGTCGAGAATACCCTGTCCTCCCAGTACGAGCGTTTCATGATCGATGCCGTAGAGTGCGAGAAAAAGCACTTTTTCCATGCCGTGCAGCCATGGGGCCAGTGCTGACTGGTCGATCGGGTTGTCGTCCCGGTCGAAGAGGTCTTTGACATTGCGTTTGCGCCGGTAAAAAACGAACTCCCGGCCGTCCTCGCCGAGCAGGCACCCTCCGACAAGCAGTTGCGTGTTCTGGTGCAGGAAATTGTCGGCGGTCCGCTGGGGAAAGCCGAAAAAGAGGGCCTGAAGCGCCCTCATGGCGCAGCTTTTCCCTGCCTCGTTTGGCCCATAGACAACATGGAGGCCCGGATGGGGAGAGGCAAAATGAAGAGTCCGGCCGGTAAACGGTCCGAACGCCTTCAGTTCGAGCCGTTCAAGTTTCATGGCGCCCTCCCCCCGCTATCTTTGCCGCGAGCAGTTCTTTCACCTCGTCGCGCAGGGCGGAAAGCTCATCTTCGTCCGGACGGAACGGATCGCTTTCGGCGATGAGTTCCGGCGGCAATTTGCTGCGGAGTTTCTCGAATTCCGGCACGAGGCCGGCAAGGTCCGGCTCTTCGAGACTGAACGCTTCGAGCGATTTAAGGATAGCGAACATCGGCGAGGCAGCGTCCCCGATCTCCTCTTTTCCTGCACTCATCCTGGTCCTTATTTCAATCTTCTCGAGCCACACGTCGCCGAGGTTGGCCGCAAGGGCCCGGAACTCCTCGTTCAGATGGAGCGTCTGGTCGTGGAGCCGGTTGTGCAGAGGCGTAATCCCTTCCACATACAGCCGCACGGCGAGAGGGCGCCCATCCGCCCTTGCCCTTTCGGCTTCGAAGACTTCGCTCACAAGGCCGCAAAGCGTGTCCACGCTGTCGCACCGGGCGGGATTGACCCTGCAGACAACCCATCGAAGCACATCGAGCTCGCGTTCTTCGACGCAAACGACACTGCCGCCGTCAACCGTTACCAGCGTACAACCTTTCGGGCCGGTTTCGCGAATATGGCGCCCCTGGATATTGCCGGAAAAAACAACCCACGGGTCGCGTGAAACTTCTTCCCGCTGGTGGACATGGCCGAGCGCCCAGTACTGGTATCCTTTCGACCGCAGGGCGTCGAGCGTGCAGGGCGCGTAAGGTTCGTGGCCCGGACGGCCGTTCAGGCTGGTATGGAGAATGCCAATATTGAACAGCGACGGGTCTCCCTGGGGGTAGTTCCGCACCAGGTCTTCCTTGACCGAACGTGTTGAAAAACTCTGGCCGTGAACCGTCACTCCGAGATGGTCGATATGGACGGTCCCGGCGCTCCGGTGCCCGAAGAGGGTGACGTTGTCCGGCAGCTTCAGCGAACGGGTTATCTGGCTTGCCGCATCGTGGTTGCCGGATACCATGAACACCGGAATCCCTGCATCGCGTAGGCGGCCCATGCGATTGATGAAATAGATGCCGGTATTGAAGTCCTTCCAGTCGCCGTCGTAGAGGTCCCCAGATATTACCACGAAGTCGGTTTTCTCATCGATGGCCGTATCGACGAGATTGTCGAAAGCGCGGCGTGCCGCAAGACGAATCTGCTCAACCGGTGCGTCGGGATAGTGCTCGAGACCCTTGAGCGGACTGTCGAGATGGATGTCGGCCGCGTGCAGGAACCTGAACATCGCTCAATTCCCCGCATGTGCCGGTTCTGGCTGTTCCTGGCGTATCACATTCGGTATACCCACGGCACCGGTATAGAAAACCACGAGCCGGACCGGCTCCGTGCCGAGGTTTGTTCCGTTGTGGAAAGTGTTCATGACCTCGAAAATAGCATCGCCTTTATTGAACGTAAGGCATTGACCGCTTTCCAGCTTCACCGTGAGCGTTCCCTCCAGGACATAGGCGTAGACCGGGACCGGATGCTTGTGCCAACCGGTCGATCCACCCGGTGGAAACGTCACCTCCAGCGCAGTAACTTCAGGATTTGCGGTATTCAGGTAGGCAACAGGATCGCCATTGCCGGTCTTCGTCGAAACCAGGAGCTTTTTGACTTCGACGTTACGGTACTCTTCGGCCTGCAGCTCCCCGCCATGCATCGCAAAAAGCAGGCATACGAACAGGAATTTCCTGAAAGCGTTCATCATGTTCTGTTTTTTCGTTTACTGAAGCAGTTCCTGCTAACCTCCGGAAACAACGTTTTTCCGGAGGTGTCAACAGAGGGCTTGATCAATGAAAGGTAGGCATCGGACAACTTGTTTCCACATAAATACATCCATCTTCCCTAAAACAAAGCGGCTGCGGACCGGAAAACATGGCAAGCACGGTAATTTTCATATATTATGTTTCGTATATTTAACTTAATACATCGAAGCTTCCTTTCGTTATGGAACCCCGGCACCCCAAAAAACCGGATTGGCTGAAAATCAGGATGGCGTCCGGGGTATCATTCGCTGCAACCAGGCAACTGCTCAACCGTCACAGCCTCAATACCGTATGCCGGTCGGCATTGTGCCCGAACCTGCAGGAATGCTGGTCACGCGGCACGGCGACGTTCCTTCTGCTCGGCAATGTCTGTTCGAGGAAATGTACCTTCTGCGCTGTTGACAAGACGGCGAACCTTGCGGCACCGGATCCTCTCGAGCCTGAAAGCATAGCCTTTGCCGTTCAATCGATGAAGCTGAAGCATGCGGTGCTCACCAGCGTCACTCGTGACGACCTCAGGGACGGAGGTTCCCTTCACTGGGTTGAAACCATCAGGGCGATCAGGGCCGCAGCTCCGGATGTCACCATCGAATGCCTGATCCCGGATTTCAGGCATGAAGAGCCCGCTCTCGACCGGGTAATGCGTGAAGCTCCCGACGTACTCAACCACAATATCGAAACCGTGCCTGCGCTTTACCCGAAAGTCAGGCCCGAAGCAAGCTATAGCGGTTCGCTTGAAATTATCGAACGGGCAAAAAAGATGCACGGGCTTGCAACCAAATCCGGGCTGATGCTCGGGATGGGTGAAACAGCCAGGGAAATAGAGGCATCGATCGGAGATCTTCGCCGCCACGGCTGCGACATGATCACCATCGGCCAGTACCTGCAGCCTTCGCCCGCACACCTTCCTGTCGAACGCTATGTAACCCCCGATGAATTCGAACAGTACAGAAAGATCGCCGAAACCGCAGGCTTCAGCCACGTGCAATCAGGACCGCTTGTCAGAAGTTCATATCATGCAGAAGCATTCGACACATAAACAGACTTGACCTCAACAAACCTAACAATCCAAAGCCATGGAACTTTCGGTACCTCTGATGATTTATGCCTACTGGGCAATCTCTGTCGTTATCGGGTTCGCCTTTTTCAAGGACGACATCCTCAACTTCAACAAAGAGTTCGACACCCGCAGAAAAATCCTTCTCCTCTGTTCGGTCGTCATCGTCGCAATCAATGCCTGGGTCTATTCCCATTCGACCACGGATGGTGGAAGGCCGCTCAATATACCCACGCTCATTGTCTTCAGCATCGGTAATGGTGTTGCCGAAACTTTCTTTTTCTACGCTTTTTTTCAGCTCGGCAACTTTCTGGCCGGCAAGGTCACCAATAACCCATGGTTGCTTTTCATTGCGGGATTCGTCTCTTTCATGATATACAGCGGTTTTATTCATGCGCTTTTCTGGCTTCCGATGCTCCCGGAGCATGTTGTGCAGACAAGTCCCTACAAGCCCTTCTTCATGCCTGTTCAGTTGTTAATCGCCGGAAGCTGGGCGCTGAATTTTTTCTGGTACCGCGATATCAGAACCGTCATTTTCCTGCATGCGCTGGTCGATCTCACCATGGCATGGTGTGTGAAATTTTCACTGTTCAACTGAAACTTCGAGAACATCTTATGCCCTCTTTAATCATGGTTTCAAGGAATATCGAGGGTGCATGAAGGCACGACATGGCTCTCTTTGAAGGCACGGTCCTCGTTGCCGGCGCAACGGGAAGGACCGGAAAATGGATAGTGGAACGGCTCGGAAAGCATGGTATAACAACCAGGCTTTTCGTCCGTTCTCCACAGAAAGCTGTAGAGTTGTTCGGTCCGGAAATCGAAGGCAGCCTTGCCGTCGGTTCGCTTGAAAACAGGGACGATATCCGTGCAGCCCTCCACGGTATCGATGCCGTCATCTGCGCCGTCGGGGGAAATGTCAGGGACCCCGAAGCCCCTCCTCCATCCGCAATTGACCGTGACGGCATCATCAGACTGGCTGGCATTGCGAGAGAGATGGAGATAAAAACATTCATCCTCGTCAGCTCCCTTGCGGTCACCAGACCCGATCATCCGCTGAACCGCTACGGCAAAGTCCTTTCCATGAAACTCGAAGCGGAAAATGCCGTGCGCGAGCTGTTTTCCGGTCCGGGATATTCCTTTACCATTATCAGGCCAGGAGGACTTCTCGACGGTCCTCCGTTCATGCACGAACTGATTTTCGACACCGGGGACAGGATTGAAACCGGTGCCATCCAGCGAAGTGACGTCGCGGAAATTGCCGTACTTTCGCTGTTCGCCCCTGAAGCACACAACCTCACCTTCGAACTGATACAGGGGAAAGAAACCCCTCTGTCCTCGCTGCAACCATACTTTACGCAGTTATCTGCCCGGGCCTGAAAACCGGCATGGCATAAAAAACAAGCTGAGGATAAACAAGCCCGTATCGTTATTTCTGATCTGTTTCACATTCAAAACAATAATGCCAGGCCGGCTTTTCACTCATTTTAAATATCAGAACGGTATTTATCTAACAACAAATATCGCCAAAGATATCAATACCATAAACAAAACAAAACGCATTAATATTAAACAGCAACCAAGCATTTATGATTCATAAATAATCAGTACAAATATCTATAAAGTACATAATAATAACATAATTATGATTATTTTAACAAACACAAATCGCGGTTACGCACGGCATGGAAAAACTTTATATAAAGCAGTTTATTTTATTTAAATTTAAATATTTATAATAATCCAAGACAGATGTTTTGTTAAGCAAGGCGCCCTGCATTATCCTGACTATTAAACGCATATTGATAACTTTATGAAGCGATTATTATTGAATTCTAAATACAGATTATGTATCTTTGATACACTGTACAGCGGTCAGACCTTCACATGGAAATATTTTTCGGACAGCACTGATTTCAGTGCAAGAATAATCGACAACAATCCTGTTTTTGTCTCATCGTTATCCGGTACCGAGATTGAGGTATTCTGCGAGGATTCACGTATCGCCGGAATGCTGCCGCAGGATTTTTTCCGGGATTACTTTTCGATGGATTTCGATGGAAGAGCTGCCTTTCCTGAGAATTTCCGCCTGAAATACCCGGACCTCTGGAATGCACTCGAAGGTTATTTCCCGGTCAGAGTACTGAAGCAGGACCCCTTTGAATCCATGGTCACCTTCATGTGCGCACAGGGAATCGGTATGCGCATCATCAGGAACCAGGTGTCGATGCTTGCCGAACAGTACGGGACGAGGTTCGACCTCACTTTCAGAGATATTCCCGTAACCCTCTACGACTTCCCTTCCCCGCAGGCCCTTGCCGGTGCCGATGCCGTCAAACTCAGCAGGTGCACCAACAACAACCGCATCAGGGCAAGGAATATCATCTCCGCATCGAAAGCCGTTTGTGAAGGAAAAATTGACTTCGGATCACTCAAGGATAAAAGCCTTTCTCTCGAGCAGGTAAGACGGAAACTCTGTGAACTGGACGGTATCGGTTATAAAATTGCCGACTGCATCGCGCTCTTCGGCCTGGGACGATTTGACGCCTTCCCTGTCGACACCCATGTGAAACAGTTCATGTCGCAATGGTTCGGCAGCAGAACCGCATCCCTGCCGCTTACACCGGCAAACTACCTGAAAATCGATGCCGAAGCGCGGCAAATCCTCGTGCCCGAGCTGGCCGGTTACGCCGGTCATATTCTTTTCCACTGCTGGCGAAAAGAGGTTAAAAAACTGCGCTCTTACTGAACCGATGCGAATGAAGGCAAGAGCGCTGTGGATTCTCGCTCCGCGGACGGAAATCCGCGAAGCAATCGTACCCTCTTTTTTTCCGGTTATCCTGCTTTTTTCTCAAGAGCTAATTCTATACCTTACGATTCGAAAGGTTGTAACGGATTTCGCTGAAAACGCGCGCACATCCGCTGCATAATCCTCCGTAAATTTTATAGATCGTTACAAATACCAGTACATGTTGAAAATCATTGAAAAGATATTCGGATCGAAGCACGAAAAGGATATCAGGAAAATCCAGCCAACCATCGATCGCATCAATGAACTCCAGGCCTCCATGGCCTCCCTCAGCGACGAACAGCTGAAACAGAAAGGTCGTGAACTGAAGCAGAAAGTCCGCAAGGCCCTGGAGCCCTTTGAAAAAGAGAAAAGCGAACTCGGGCACAAGCTCGACAATCCGGATATCAGCATTCAGGATGCCGATACCATCAATGCAAGGCTCGATGCGATAGCCGAAGAGTATGACAAGGCAACGAAAGCGGCACTCGATGAAATCCTGCCGGAAACCTTCGCTATCGTAAAAGATACCTGCAGGAGACTCAAGGGGCACAAGTATATGGTCATGGGACGTGAACTGACCTGGGACATGGTGCCCTACGATGTGCAGCTGATCGGCGGCATCGTGCTTCATTCCGGGAAAATTGCCGAAATGGCCACCGGTGAGGGAAAAACGCTGGTATCCACCCTTCCCGTATTCCTCAACTCCCTTACCGGCAGAGGGGTCCATGTGGTGACCGTAAACGACTACCTCGCCCAGAGGGACAAGGAGTGGATGAGCCCCATTTTCGATTTCCACGAGATTTCTGTAGGCGTCATCCTCAATTTCATGAGTTCGGAAGAGCGGAAGGCGCAGTACGGCAGCGATATCACTTACGGCACGAACAACGAGTTCGGCTTCGACTACCTTCGCGACAACATGGCCGGGACGCAAGGCGACATGGTCCAGCGTGATTTCTATTTTGCCATCGTCGACGAGGTGGACAGCGTCCTTATCGACGAAGCCCGTACCCCGCTCATCATTTCAGGCCCAGTGCCGAATGCCGACAACAGCAAGTTCCAGGAGATCAAGCCCTGGATCGAACAGCTGGTCCGCGCGCAGCAGAACCTGGTCGCATCGTGCCTTTCAGAGGCTGAAAAACTGATGAAAGCAAAACCGGACGATACCAAAGCCGGTATAGCTCTGCTTCGTGTCAAGCGCGGACAGCCGAAAAACAGCCGGTACACCAAGATGCTTTCCCAGCAGGGTGTCGGAAAACTGGTCCAGAGCACCGAGAACGAGTATCTGAAGGATAATTCCAGCCGCATGCATGAAATTGACGACGAGCTCTATTTCGCTGTCGATGAAAAAGCAAATACGATCGACCTGACCGACAAGGGCCGTGAATTCCTCAGCAATCTCAGCCACCATGACAGGGACCTCTTCCTTCTTCCCGATGTAGGCACGGAACTCGCGGCGGTCGAAGGCGATGCATCCCTTTCGCCCCAGGAAAAAATCCAGAAAAAAGATGCGGTTTACCGCCTCTTCGCCGACCGCTCGGAAAAGCTTCACAACATCAGCCAGCTGCTCAAGGCTTACTCGCTCTTCGAACGTGACGACGAATATGTCGTGCAGAACGGCATGGTCATGATCGTCGATGAGTTCACCGGAAGGATCCTGCCGGGCCGTCGTTACAGTGACGGACTGCACCAGGCGATCGAGGCGAAGGAGAACGTCAAGATCGAAGGTGAAACCCAGACGATGGCAACCATAACCATCCAGAACTTTTTCCGCCTTTACAGGAAACTTGCCGGCATGACCGGTACGGCTGAAACCGAAGCGTCCGAGCTATTTGAAATTTACAAGCTCGACGTCGTCGTCATTCCGACCAACGCCAAGGTCGTCAGGAAAGACATGGACGACCTGGTATACAAGACCCGGAGGGAAAAGTACAACGCGGTTGTCCAGAAGGTCGAGGAACTGCAGAAAAAAGGACAGCCGGTCCTCGTCGGCACGACCAGCGTCGATGTTTCCGAAACCATATCGAGGATGCTGCGCCAGAGAAAAATCCCGCATAACGTCCTGAACGCGAAACAGAACGTCCGCGAAGCCGAAATCGTGGCCGAAGCCGGCCAGCGCTCGGCGGTAACCATCGCCACGAACATGGCGGGCCGAGGCACAGACATCAAGCTCGGTCACGGTGTGAAGGAGCTCGGAGGCCTCTTCATCCTTGGTTCAGAGCGGCATGAGTCCCGCCGGATCGACCGCCAGCTCAGGGGCCGCTCCGGCAGACAGGGCGATCCGGGCGAAACGGTGTTCTATGTTTCCCTCGAGGACGACCTGATGAGGCTTTTCGGCTCGGACAGGGTAATCGCCGTCATGGACCGTCTCGGACACGAGGAGGGCGATGTCATCGAGCACTCCATGATCACGAAATCGATCGAACGGGCACAGAAAAAAGTCGAGGAGCAGAACTTCGCCATCCGTAAACGGCTGCTCGAATACGACGATGTCCTGAACCAGCAGCGCGAGGTCATCTATTCACGCCGCCGCAACGGCCTCCTTCGCGACCGCCTGGTAAGCGATATTCTCGACCTCCTGAAGGATTACTGCACGCAGGTCGTGAAAAAATACCAACCACAGCACGATGCCGAAGGACTTGAAGAGCAGGTGCTCCGCGAACTGTCGATCGAGTTCAAGACCGACAGGCAGACCATGGAAATCGACGGACCGGAAAAGCTTGCCGACAAACTCTATGAAATCGCACACTCCTTCTACCGCAGGAAAGAAGAGGCCCTTCCGGAAGAGATCATGGGACAGATCGAGAGGTATGCAGTGCTCAGCGTCATAGACATGCGCTGGAGAGAGCACCTGCGTGAAATCGATTCGCTGCGCGAAGGCATCAACCTCCGTGCATACGGCCAGAAGGACCCGCTGCTCGAGTACAAGCAGGAAGCATACCGCCTCTTCATCACCCTCCTGCAGGAAATCGAGCTCGAAACGCTGTCGCTCGCTTTCAAGCTTTTCCCGGTCGACCCCGATGAAGCAAGGGAGATGGAGGAACGCCAGAGAAAGGCCGCGGTGAAACAGGAACGCCTCGTTGCGCAGCATCAAGAGGCTGAAAGTGTCTATACGGCAACCGGCGACGGCCAGGACGGGGATGCAGGCGGCGAAACCGTGCCCCAGCAGCCGGTGGTCGCTGAAAAGAAACCCGGTCGCAACGACCTGTGCCACTGCGGCAGCGGAAAGAAATATAAAAACTGTCACGGCCAGCAACAGCCCTGACGCACAGCAATACTCACGTAAGACCATGAAACAGCCCACTATCGAAGTAACCCTTGCCATTGCCGAAGAACATGGCCTGAACAAGGAAGAGTACGCCAAAATACAATCGATTCTCGGAAGGGTCCCGACGATTACCGAGCTCGGTATTTTTTCCGTCATGTGGTCCGAGCACTGCAGTTACAAAAATTCCATCGCAGTGCTGAAAACCCTTCCACGCGAAGGGAAAGCCGTCCTGACGGGGGCGGGTGAGGAAAACGCTGGCCTGGTCGATATCGGCGACAATCTTGCTGTCGCGTTCAAGATAGAGTCCCACAACCATCCATCGGCGGTCGAACCCTACCAGGGCGCAGCGACGGGCGTCGGCGGCATCCACCGCGATATTTTCACCATGGGCGCCAGGCCGGTCGCATCCCTCAACTCGCTGAGGTTCGGGTCCCCGAAAGACCCGCGCGTCCGCTACCTTGTAGACGGCGTCGTGCGCGGTATCGGCGATTACGGCAACTCGTTCGGCGTGCCTACTGTGGGCGGTGAAATCTATTTCGAAGAAGGCTATACCGGAAATCCCCTGGTCAACGCCATGTCTGTCGGCATCGTCGAGCACGGCAAAACCGTGAGCGCAACCGCGAAAGGAGAAGGCAATCCCGTGCTTATCGTCGGTTCCTCTACCGGCAGGGACGGCATTCACGGAGCCACGTTCGCATCCGAAGACCTGAGCGAAGCCAGTGAGGACAAACGCCCGAGCGTACAGGTCGGCGACCCGTTCGCCGAAAAGCTCCTGCTCGAGGCGACCCTCGAAGCCGTCGCATCTGGCTACGTTGTCGGGCTGCAGGACATGGGCGCGGCAGGCATTACCAGCTCGACTTCCGAGATGAGCGCCAGGGGCATCGAAAAAACCGGCTCAGGCGGCATCGAGATCGACCTCGACCTCGTCCCGATCCGCGAAAAAGGGATGAGCGCCTATGAGATCATGCTTTCCGAATCTCAGGAGAGGATGCTCATCGTCGCAGAGAAAGGACATGAACAGAAGATCATCGACATCTACAGCAAATGGGACGTCCAGGCGGTCGTCATCGGACAGGTGACCAGCGACAACTACCTCAGGGTCAGGCACCTTGGCGAGGTCGTTGCTGAAATCCCGGCAATATCCCTTGTGCTTGGCGGAGGCGCTCCGGTCTATATCCGCGAAGCCGTCGAGAAAAAGCCCGACACCCCGGAAGCCATGCTCAATGCCGATTCTTCAATAAATTTCGAGGAGGTCTGCCTCCAGCTTTTATCCCGACCGAATATCGCCAGCAAGCAATGGGTCTACCGCCAGTACGATTCGATGGTCCAGACCAACACCGTCACTCCGACAGGTCAGACTGACGCCGCGGTCATCAGGATCAAGGGCACGAAGAAAGGGCTTGCCATGAAAACCGACTGCAACGCCCGTTACGTCTATCTCAATCCGGCTGCAGGAGGCTGCATCGCGGTTGCCGAATGCGCCAGGAACATCGCCTGCACCGGTGCCAGGCCGCTTGCCATAACCAACTGCCTGAACTTCGGCAACCCGTACAAGCCGGAAGTCTACTACCAGTTCAAAACATCGGTCGAGGGAATGGGCGCGGCCTGCCGGATGTTCAATACCCCGGTAACCGGCGGCAATGTAAGCTTCTACAACGAATCGTCGATCGGCGGCCTGAGGACGGCGATCTACCCGACTCCTACCATCGGTATGATCGGCCTGCTTGACGACATCGATAACCTTGTCGGTTCGACATTCCGCAATAACGGCGACGCCATCATCATCCTCGGCGAACCGGAACTTGCCCTCGACGGCTCTGAATACCTCGTGATGCAGTACGGAACCCCCGGAAAAGACGCACCGGCCATCGACCTCGAACAGGAAAAGAACCTTCAGGAACTGCTCATCTCGCTTGCCGGGAAAAAGCTCGTGCATTCGGCACATGACGTTTCTGACGGAGGCCTTTTCGTGACCCTGGCCGAAAAGGCCATCATGGGGTCTGAAAACCCGCATCTCGGCTTCAGCGTCGATCTCGAGTCCACGGAAAACAGCCCTGCCGGTATCCAGGAGCTGTTCTTTTCGGAAGCACAGGGCCGGGTGGTGCTGAGCATCGCTCCGGAACAAGCGAAGGAAGTCATCGAGGAAGCTAACAGGCATGGCGTGCCGATCAGGGTTATCGGCCAGGTTACCGAAGAAACTGCAACAATCGCCGTGAACGGCAGGAAGATGTTCAATCTTCCGGTCGGCAAGCTCGCAACGGCATATTACCACGCCCTGGAAAGCGCACTCCATCTGGACGAACTTTAACGATACCCCGCCCGGGGAAAAAAGGAGGAACCTTCATGCAGCCGGTTCTCACTGCCAGGGAAATGCAGCTTGCCGACAAGGCTGCCATCGAAAGCCTCCGCATCGGAGAAACAAGGCTGATGGAACTTGCCGGGCGTGAATGCGTCCGGGTCATCTGCGGCAAACTCGATCGGCAGGAACTTGACGGCACGGCATTCCTCGTCGTCTGCGGAAAGGGAAACAACGGCGGGGACGGGTTCGTCATCGCCCGGCACCTGCTCAATCTTGGCGCCTCGGTTGACCTCGTCCTGCTCTACCCCGAAGAATCCCTCCACGGCATCAACCTTGAAGGGTACGGTATACTTCAGGCCTACGAAAAAAGACAGGAAAACCTCCGTATATTCAGAAGCCACGACGAAGCCCTGCCTTTCGTGGCCGAAACCGCCTATGACGTGCTGGTCGACGCCATGACCGGTACCGGTCTCAGGCTATCCGCCGCAATCGAAAAGCTTTCCGCCCCGCTTTCACAGGGAATCGAACTGCTCAACACCCTCAATGAGCGCTCGGAGGCCATCACCCTTGCCGTCGATATCCCTTCCGGACTCGACGCCACGACGGGGTTTTCCGCGTTTCCCTCGATCAGGGCCGACATTACCGTCACGATGGCGTTCCTGAAAACCGGATTCCTCCTGAACGACGGACCGGATTTGTGCGGAGAAACGGAGATAGCCGAAATTTCCATACCCCGTTTTCTCGTCGAACCTGCAGGGTGCGAACTGATCGACCGGGAGTTTGCAGCAGGGCATTTCCATCTGCGTGAACCGTCGAGCGCCAAGCACAGGAATGGCAAGGTGCTCATCATTGCCGGATCGCGCAGTGCAGGTTCATCAATGCTCGGTGCAGCGATCCTGTCGGCGAAGGCTGCGGTGAAAACCGGCGCGGGTTATGTCTGCGTATCGATCCCGACTGAACTTGCCGACGCCATGCATGCGGCGGTACCTGAAGCGATCGTTATCGGCAGACAGACAACTGAGGTCATTGAAAAAATCCACTGGGCCGATGCCGTAGCTATCGGTTGCGGGCTTGGCCGCGACGAAGCAGCAGCCGGACTCATCGGAGAACTGATCTCATCCGGTGCGCTGGAGAAAAAAAAGCTCCTGCTCGATGCCGATGCACTTTTCGCTCTTGCTGGTACGGGGATGATGAAAAAACTCGAACTATGCCGCAACGTGCTCCTGACTCCCCACCACGGTGAGATGGAAAAGCTGGCCGGGATTGCGGCAGACGAAATCGCGGCGAACCCGATAGAAACCGCGAGGAACTTTGCAAGGGCACACCGGATCAATCTCCTGCTGAAAGGCAATCCGACGGTGATAGCCGGACACGGAAATCCGGTGCTCATCAATACGAGCGGCACCGAAGCCCTGGCGACGGCAGGTTCAGGTGATGTCCTGTCAGGGATGATTGCGGCAATTGCCTCCAAAGGGGCCGACATATTCAATGCCGCCGGAGCGGGAGCCTGGTTTCACGGAAGGGCCGGAGACCTTGCGGACGACGTGTCAAGCCTGGTTTCCTCGGGAATGGTCCTGGACTCAATCCATGCGGCCATTCACGAAGTATTTGAAATTCACGGCTGAAAAGACGGATTTTCAACCATCCTGACCGCCCCGCAGGAACTTTCTGATGTTCCTTGCCGCCTGCCTGATGCGCTCCTCGTTTTCAATCATGGCGATACGGACATATTCGTCCCCGTATGCCCCGAACCCGATGCCCGGGCTGACTGCGACCTTGCCTTCGGTGAGCAGTTTCTTGCTGAACTCGAGACTGCCGAGATTGAGGAACTGTTCAGGAATGCGCGCCCAGACGAACATGCTTGCGCGTGGCGAAACCATCGGCCACCCTGCATTCTCGAAACTGCGGACCATGACATCACGTCGCCGCCTGTAGGTTTCCGCGATCTGTGCAACGCAACTCTGGTCATCGGTCAGGGCAATGGTCGAAGCCACCTGGATCGGCGTGAAGGTACCGTAGTCAAGCCAGCTCTTGATTTTTTCGAGCGCACCGATCAGTTTGGCGTTCCCTACCATGAAACCGACACGCCAGCCGGCCATGTTGTATGTCTTCGAGAGCGTGTAGCTTTCTACTGCTACATCCTTCGCTCCGGGAACCTGGAGAATGGAGGGCGTGACATAACCGTCGAAGGTGATCTCCGCGTAGGCAATATCGCTGATGATGTAAAATCGTTCCTGACGTGCGATATCAACCAGTTTTTCGTAAAACGGGAGTTCAACGGTCGCGGTCGTTGGATTGTTGGGAAAATTCACCACAAGGTATTTCGGCTTGGGAGAAGATTCCCGAAGGGCTTTTTCGATATTCCGGAAAAATCCGGCTTCGTCAAGGGTGAAATCGTCGTTCATCTCGAGTTTCAGGCGATGAACATTGCCGCCTGCGAGAATGAACGCCTGGGAATGGATGGGATAACACGGGTCGGGCACCATGGCAAGGTCGCCCGGATTCGTGATGGCCTGCACCAGATGGACATATCCCTCCTTCGACCCCATCGTCGCGACCACTTCCCTGTCGAGATCGAGGTCCACGTTGTATTTGCGCTTGTACCAGTTGCCTACCGCTCCCCTGAGCTTGTAGATTCCTTTTGAAACGGAATAACCGTGCGTCCTCGGTTTGCTGATGCTTTCGACCAGCTTGTCCACGATATGCTGGGGTGTGGGGCCATCCGGGTTGCCCATCGAAAAATCGATGACATCCTCACCCGCCCTACGTTCAGCCATTTTCAGTTCGTTTACTGCGGCAAACACATACTTCGGCAATCGCTTGATCTTGTCGAACTCTATTTCATCGAACATAATCCGTGCACCATTGGTAATCGAGTTAACAGAATTAATATCCTGCTATCATAAGCAAAAAGTGCATTTATATCAATGAAGAGGCTTTTTTTCCTTGCATGTTTTTCAGGATATCGCCTCCTTCCGGACGACACCAGGGCGATGCGCCCATAATGCTCCGGTTTTCAGGATGAACTCTTTTACCTCTGGCAATGTTTTCTTTATCAGTGCCCAGAAACCGGCAGATAGCATGATGCCTGATTTTTTAACCTTTCGCCGGGTTCAATGCCTGAAATAATGAACAATTGCCAACAAATAAATTACTCCGGGGAATTTGACATTATCGTATTTTTATTTAACATGATATGTTTTGCCGTTTCTCTCCCCGCATGTTGTAACCTATACCACACATAGTACACGTGTCAACAATCAATACGAAAGGAACGGATTCCCTGAGGCAACAGCTCGAGGAGTCCACGGGTAATAATTATCAATGCTGCTACCAGTGCGGAAAGTGCACTGCGGGTTGCCCTGCAGGCGCTTTCATGGACAACCCTCCCACACGGATCATGCGCCTTGTACAGGCGGGGGCCATAGATGAAGCGCTGAAAAGCGATTCGCTCTGGTATTGCGTCGGATGCCAGACATGCACCTCACGGTGCCCCCAGAACATGGAGATTGCCGGCACCATGGATACGCTCAGATCGATGGCGATCGAAAAAGGTATCGTTTCCGAAGACCGCTCCAAAAAACTGGTCATGGCGTTTCATAACGCGTTCCTCAACAATATCCGCAAGCATGGACGTCTTCATGAGCTTTCGCTGGTGAACAGCTACAAGATCCGTACGAAAACCTTCACCCAGGATGCATCGTCCGGTGTCAGGATGATCATGCAGGGCAAGATCAATCCGCTGCACAACATTGGCGGAAAAGGCTCGGTAAAGGGCAAGGAGCAGATTGAAAAAATATTCGAAGCTTCAGGAAAAAATTCACACCATGCCGTTCCCAAGCGGCACCCCGTTAAAAAAGAATTCACTCCCCGGGCTCCATTTTCCATCAAACCGGGCATGACCGTTGGATATTATCCCGGGTGTTCCCTGAGCGGGACAGCCCTTGAATATGACGTTTCTGTCAGGAAAATGTGCTCCCTGCTCGGCATCGACCTTCAGGAGATAAAGGACTGGAACTGCTGCGGCGCAACATCCGCGCATGCAACGAACCATAAACTCGCGCTGCTGCTCCCGGCAAGGAACCAGGCCCTTGCGGACGACCAGGGTTTCGATTACGTTCTGGCCCCATGCGCAGCATGCCAGAACAGGCAGGTAACGACCCGCAAATCGCTGTTGGAATCCCCGGAACTTCGGGCCGAGGTACGCGCCATCACAGGGATCGATCCTTCGTGCAGGGCGGAATTTATCGGAGTGACCCAACTCCTTGAAGCCATGAACCCGGAAGAGTTCAAAAAAAGAGTCATCAAGCCGCTTGAAAAGCTCAACCTTGCCTGTTATTACGGCTGCCTGCTCGTCAGGCCGATGGATGCCATGGCATATGACGACCAGGAAAACCCGATGAAAATGGAAGCCGTGGTTTCAGCCATAGGCGCCAAACCTGTCGAGTGGGCGTTCAAGATAGAATGCTGCGGTGCAGGACTGACTCTCGCCCAGCAGAGCATGGTGGAAGACCTGACCCACAACATCGCGAAAAACGCGGCGGCAAACGGGGCTGAAGCCTTTGTCGTCGCCTGTCCCCTGTGCCATGCGAACCTCGATATGCGCCAGGAAAACATGATAAAACGGTATGGGGATGTTAAACCGATGCCGGTTTACTATATTTCAGAACTTGTCGCCATCGCATGCGGCGCCGATCCTGCTGAAGTTGCTGTTGGCAAGCATTTTGTTCCTGCACTCGACATGGTTCGAAACGGCTGTCTGAAGTCGGAATGACACCTGGCTTCGTCCTGTTCTGAACCATCAGTCCCAGGGGGGTATCAGGAGTTTATCCAGCCTTCTGCCAGATGAAGGCCGGATAAAAGATGGATACCTCAAGGGTTTGTGCATTTTCCGGACAAAAAACAAACGGGTGCCGCTGCCCCGCTCTTAGCTACGATGCCGCCCATTGATCCGGCTTCATTTTAAATCTTGGTATTATGGCGAAAATTGGAGTTTTCATATGCCACTGCGGCGAGAACATCGGTGGAAGGGTCGACTGCTCGAAGATTGCCGAAGCCCTGGGAGAACATCCCGGCGTTTCCGTCTCCGTGGAATACAAATATTTCTGTTCCGATCCGGGCCAGGAATCCGTCAAGAAAGCTATCCGCGAAAACAATCTCACCGGAATCGTCGTTGCGGCGTGCTCCCCGAGGATGCATGAGGCGACGTTCCGGAAAGCCTGCGCGGAAGCGGGGCTCAACCCTTACCTTTGTGAAATAGCGAACATAAGGGAACAATGCTCCTGGGTGCACAGCGACAAGGATATGGCGACGGAAAAAGCCATCGACATCACCCGTTCTATGGTTGAAAAGGTCAAGCTCAACAACAACCTCCATCCGATCGAAGTGCCTGTCACGAGGCGGGCAATGGTCATCGGGGGAGGGATCGCAGGCATTCAGGCTGCGCTCGACATTGCCAACGCGGGCCAGGAAGTCGTGCTTGTCGAAAAAGAGCCTTCGCTTGGAGGGCATATGGCGCAGCTGTCCGAAACCTTCCCGACCCTCGACTGTTCGCAGTGCATCATGACGCCGAGAATGGTGGAAGCTGCACAGCATCCCAACATCACGCTCCTGACCTATTCGGAAGTTGAGAAAGTCGAAGGCTACATTGGCAATTTCAGGGTGCGAGTCAAGAAAAAATCACGCTTTGTCGACATGCAGAAATGTACGGGCTGCGGAGACTGCTATACGAAATGCCCCGTCAAGAAAATTCCCGGCGAATTCGATTGCGGGCTCGGCAAAAGGACCGCTATTTTTACGCCTTTCGCCCAATCGGTACCGAACAACCCGATTATCGACAAGGAGCACTGCATTTATTTCAAGAACGGCAAGTGCCAGCTTTGCGTCAAAGCCTGCAAGTTCGACGCGATAGATTTCTCTTTCCAGGACGAATACCTCGACCTTGAAATCGGTGCCATTGTCGTCGCGACCGGCTTCCAGGTACAGGATACAGCTCTGTACGGCGAGTACGGATATGGCAAATACCCCGACGTCATCACCGGCCTGCAGTTCGAGAGGCTTGCATCGGCCAGCGGTCCTACAGCCGGCAAGATCCTGCGGCCGTCCGACCAGAAGGAGCCGCAGCATATCGTCTTTATCCAGTGCGCCGGTTCGCGCGACTCTTCGAAAGGCGTCAGGTACTGCTCGAAAATCTGCTGTATGTATACCGCGAAACATGCCATGCTCTATACACACAAGGTGCATGGCGGCAAAACGAGCATTTTCTATATGGATATCCGTGCCGGTGGAAAAGGGTACGACGAATTCACCCGCAGGGCAATCGAGGAAGACGAAGCCTCGTACCTTCGCGGAAGGGTAAGCAAAGTGTGGCAGGAAAACGGGAAGCTCATGGTGCGCGGCGTGGATACCCTTCTCGGCCGCCCTGTTGAAGTTGAAGCCGACATGGTCGTGCTCGCGACAGCGATGGTGCCCCAACCCGGGGCCAAAGAGTTTGCGAAAACCATCGGCATCGGCTATGACGAATACGGTTTCTATAACGAGGCCCATCTGAAACTCCGTCCGGTGGAATCTTCAACTGCAGGCATATTCCTTGCCGGGGCCTGCCAGTCGCCGAAAGATATCCCCGATTCTGTCGCCCAGGCCTCAGCCTCTGCCAGCAAGGTTCTTGCGCTGTTCAGCAAGGACAGGCTCGAGCGCGAACCGGTAATAGCCAGCTGCAACGAAGCTACCTGCGCCGGCTGCTGGGGATGCGTGCTGGCCTGCCCTTACAACGCCATCGAGAAAAAAGATATCCTCGATCGTTCCGGAAAGGTCATCAAACAGGTTGCATCGGTCAATCCCGGACTCTGCCAGGGTTGCGGCACCTGTGTGACGTTCTGCCGTTCGAACAGCATCGATCTGGCGGGGTTTACTGAAAAACAGATTTTCGCCGAAGTGATGGGGCTCTGACAAGGCGCCCGCATTCAGGTAAACAATAGTAATTTGCCACAAAACAAACTGATGAGCGAACAATTCGAACCCAAAATAGTTGCTTTTGTCTGTACTTACTGCACGTATGCAGGAGCCGACCTCGCCGGCACCAGCCGCCTGAAATATGCTCCAAACGTCCGGATGGTCAGGCTTCCCTGCACTGGCAGGATCAGCCCGATGTTCATCCTGAAAGCCTTGCAGAAAGGTGCTGACGGCATCCTCATCAGCGGCTGCCATCCCGGCGACTGCCATTTCACCCACGGCAACTACCATGCCCGGCGCAGGTGGATGGTGTTCCGCTCACTGCTTGAGTTCATCGGCATACCTGCCGACAGGGTGAAATATTCCTGGATCAGCGCTGCTGAAGGCGTGAAATTTGCCGAACTCATCAATACAATCACCGAAGAAATTCGAGCCCTCGGACCGTTCACCCAGTACCATGGGCTCATCGAAGAAACGCAATCACAGGCATCACTTTAACTCTCCATTTTCCATGAGTACAGAGGTACAATACAGAGACAGGGCAAAAGAACTCCTTGCGAAAGGCGATGTCAAGCTCGTTATCGGTTACGGGGGAGGAAGCACTCCGGACCGCCGCAGACCGGTTTTTGCGAGATCTGCCGAAGAGGTTGACCGGCTGGTGCTCGACAGCCTCTGTATCGCTAATCTTTCGGGCTACCTCGTTACCGAAGGACTGCTGAGCGACGAAAAAAAGGTTGCGGTTTTCCTGAGGCCCGAAGGGATCCGTTCCATAAACATCCTCGCTGCGGAAAACCAGCTCAATCCCGAACAGGTGGTCATTCTCGGTTTCGAACCGGTCGGAAACGATATCAGACCGCTCGATGGCGGCAATGTGCTCGATTTTTCCGAATTCATCGTTTCTCTGAGCGAAAACCCGGTCGCTTCCGATTCAGATCCCGTTATCGAAAAGCTGGAAAACATGAGTGCAAAGGAACGCTTTTCTTTCTGGCAGGACGAATTTTCGAAATGCATAAAATGTTACGCCTGCCGCCAGGCATGCCCCATGTGTTACTGCCGCAGGTGCATCGTGGATTGCAACCAGCCGCAGTGGATCAACACCTCCGCCCACACTCTCGGCAATTTCGAATGGAATATCATCAGGGCCTTCCACCTCGCGGGCAGGTGCGTCGAATGCGGCAACTGCGACAGGGCATGCCCGGTGAACATCCCGCTGCGTCTCGTCAACCGCAGAATGGCTGTCGAGGCAATGAACTCGTTCGACCATTTTGCGGGCCTGAGCGTTACACAGGAACCGGTACTTGCCAGTTTCAAGAAAGACGATACCGAGACTTTCATTCTTTAAGTAACCTACTCGTATGCCAAAAATACTTTTCGCCGATACACTCGACAATTGTATCGAACGATGGAAGTCATCAGGACACATGGTGATCGGACCGGCAGGGAAAACGAATATTGCTGCTTTCCGGCCGATTGACAAGGCTTCCGAACTGGAACTGGATGCCGTGCTTTCCGACCGGTCGATAAAGGAGCTCTTTTTTCCCCAGACCGAACCGATGCTCAAGTATGCCATCCGGAAAAAAGCCATCGACACATCCGAATACATGCCGCCTTCCGGAAAAAGGATTATTTTCGGCGCACGTCCCTGCGATGCGTCCGGCGTCGCAATCGACGATCCCCTGTTCGGCTGGGATTACAAAGATGAATACTGGTTCCAGAGGCGCAACGATTCCGTCATTGTTTCCATCGCCTGCGTAACAGCTGATGATTTCTGCATGTGCACCTCCGTCGGGCTAGCTCCCGACAGCACGAAGGGCTCGGATGTCATGCTGCGACCTGTTGCTTCCGGCAAAGGATGGCTTGTCGAGGAGATGACCGATCGCGGCAGGGAGGCATTCGCACTGATCTCGGACCTTCTGCAGGAGGGTGACGAAACTCCACGTCCTGTTGCCGAGGTACCTGTAAAGTTCAATCTCGAAGCTTGTGTTGAATGGCTGAAAAATCCTGAAAACTTCGAGAGCAGGTTCTGGAAGGAAATTTCGGTCCGGTGCATCGGATGCGGTTCGTGCACCTACCTCTGCCCTACCTGCCACTGCTTCGACATCCAGGACGAAGGCGACACCTACACCGGTATCCGCAGGAAAAACTGGGACAGTTGCTCTTTCGCGCTGTTCACCATGCACACGTCGGGCCACAATCCCCGCGCAACCCAGTCCGCCCGCTGGCGCCAGCGCATCATGCACAAATTCAACTACTTCCCCGGAAAATTCGGGCTGAACAAATGTTCCGGCTGCGGCAGGTGCACCCGCCAGTGCCCGGTCGATATGGGAATTACCGAAACCTTACAAGAGATTTCAAAATTACTTCCGTGAAAGAACACATCCATCACGCGCACCATAACATCTACAGGCCTGCCGTCATGAAAATCGTGGCCCGCCACGACGAGGCACCCGGCGTCAAAACCATGAGGCTCGAGTTCCAGAACCCTGACGATCACGACCTGTTCAGGGAAAATTACCGTACAGGCATGTTCGGGCTCTACGGCATCTACGGAGAGGGAGAGAGCACCTTCTGCGTTGCGAGCCCTGAAACCCGGAAGGATTATATCGAATGCACCTTCCGTCATTCAGGCCGGGTCACATCGGCGCTTGCCAATACGGATATCGGCGATCTCATCACCTTCCGCGGACCTTACGGCAACCGTTTCCCAATCGAGGAATTCGAGGGTAAAAACCTGCTTTTCATCGCCGGAGGCATCGCCCTTCCGCCAACCCGCAGCGTCATCTGGTCATGCCTCGACCAGCGCGAAAAGTTCGGAAAGGTCACCATTGTTTACGGAGCCAGAACCGTAGCCGACCTTGTCTACAAACATGAACTCGAGGAGTGGGAAAAACGCGACGACGTCGACCTCGTGCTTACCGTGGACCCCGGCGGGGAAACGCCTGACTGGAAACACAAGGTGGGGTTCGTGCCGACCGTCCTCGAACAGGCGGCACCGTCACCAGAGAACTGCATTGCGGTCCTCTGCGGGCCTCCGATCATGATCAAGTTCACACTGTCCGCACTGAAAAATCTCGGGTTCGAAGAGCGGAATGTCTATACTACCCTGGAGAACCGGATGAAATGCGGGGTTGGTAAATGCGGGCGCTGCAATGTCGGATCGGTCTACGTCTGCAAGGAAGGACCGGTTTTCACGGCTGAGGAGGTTTCCCGCATGCCTGCCGCTGACCTTTGAT
This sequence comes from uncultured Chlorobiaceae bacterium, assembly GCA_903928225.1. GTDB lineage: Bacteria > Bacteroidota > Chlorobiia > Chlorobiales > Chlorobiaceae > Chlorobium. The sequence continues at coordinate 4,986 of CAIYPU010000022.1, read as the reverse complement.
CGAACCGCATCGGGAAAACGAATCCCGCTTCAGCATAGGGTTGCTCTGAAAAATTCCGCCGGCTGATGGAAATCGGCCGGCTCTTTTGTGTCCGGCCATGCCGGGAAAAGCCCGTACGAGTTCCTGCCCGTAGATGCGCAGCACTGGATGGCGATACTGTCTCCGTCTATAAACGGTTCAATGAGCCTGTAGGAATATTCCATGCCGAATCGGCGTTCCTCGCTGAACCTGCGGACATCCTTTTCCCATGGTTCCGCCAGGAGTGTAATGAACCCCTCTTCCCTCTCGCGAGGGGTACTGAAACGCAGGGCCACCCAATGGCCTTCCGGTGTCATCTCAAATTCGAGGTAGCCGCCCTGCCCGTCGCCCCGGGCAAGAAACAGTTCTGAAACGCTGTAACGCCACAATCCATCGATAAAATCCGTCTCTGCAGAAGAAAATGGTGGCCGGACCGTAAAGGCCTCTCCATCCCCGGGAAGGGTTGTCCAGCGAAGAAAAGGCTTTTCAGGCTCCAGGGCGGCATCCTCAAGGGGGAGAAGCTGTTCGACGCTCACGAAAACTTCCGGAGGATATTCCGAGTCCCTGCCGAAATAGCCTGAGAGAGGGCCCTCGGCAAGTTTGCGCGGATATTCGGCAGATGGTGCTGGTATATCTTTTTCAGGCATCCACCAGAGCCCTGCCCAGCCGAATGATTCGTCATGTTGATCTGCGGCAAAGGGAACGCCGCATTTTTCCAGCAAACGCCGCTCGAACCTTCCGATGCACTGTACCTCAAGATCGAGCTGCACACCGGCTTTTTCAAGTGCGGCGCTCCTCATCCTGCCCGCAAGTTCGAGCACGTCCCTGGATGAGGCCTCATCCCTGTTGAAAATGAAATTGGCATGATGGTCACTGACGCTCGCCCCGCCTTCCTGCTGTCCCCTGAAGCCGAGTTCATCGAAAATCTTTCCGCTCGAGCGTCCGGCGGCATAGTTATTCTTGAAGGTTGAGCCGCAACTCGGAAAATCGAAATGGTGCTTCGCTTCACGCTCCCCCTCATATTGCAACATCAGCTCTTTTATCTCATCAGGCGGGCGTTTTTCTGGAAATCGAAGGAGGACTCCTGCCACTATTTCGGGCGACTCCATTAACGAAGTCTGTTTGTAGCCCTGGAACACCTCATCCGGCGTATGCCAGAGCAGGCGGCCATCGGCATGAAGCGCCGAAATCCCGGCGGTTACCGATGATATCTCCCCGCCGAAACACCTGGCGTTCATCCTGACGGTCGAACCAATCTGTCCGGGAAGCCTGTACAACCATTCGCCACCGCTACTTCCTCTCCTGAGGAGTTCTTTGGCGATCCGGGTATTCTCGGTCCCTGCTTCACAGAAAAGATCGGTCCCGGACATCCAGAACATCCTTGCCATCCGTTCGAAAGAGATGACGATACCAGGAAACGTCTCATCGGAAAAAAGGATATTGCTCCCGGAGCCCATGAGCGCCAGCGGGAACTTCCATTCCCGGTTGCACAGGACAAGAGCGGAAAGTTCTGAAAGGCTGCGCGGATATGCTACGGCCATGGCCCTGCCGCCGATGGCGTAATATGCCTTTTCGGAAAGAAGGACATCCCGTTCTGCATGGCATGGAAATGCGCGTTCCTGCATGGGAGGAGAGAGAAATAATTCGGCAGACGATGAATGAACGGAAACAGCCGAACGAAACATCGCGGATCAGGTACTGTTATCCTGCCTTTTTCGCCTGGCGTTTAAAAGAAAGCAAAATAAAAAAAACGTCTTTCAAATAATTTGCATATTTTTCGCACTGAAAAGTTTCATAGTAGAATTTTTATCTCGCAAACTTCTATCGATCAAAGAGATGCCAGAAAATAACGACAGAAGGGTAAATTACGCCCTTGTTAAAATCATCACGGAAAATGTTGATATAGAACCGACCGGCTTCGAGGAAAATAAACCGGTCAAAATCAACGTAGGGCTCAATTTCGGGCTCGACAGCAAACAGCACCTGCTCAAAGTCATGTTTATGAACGCTTTCGCTCATGAAGAGGTGCCGTTCATCAAAATTGAAGCATCCTGTATTTTCGCGATCGATCCCGAATCCTGGGAGTTTTTCCAGAACAGGGATAGCGGCACTTTCACCCTCCCGCAAGTTTTCGCAGGTCACCTCGCATCCCTGACCGCCAGCACCACAAGGGGCATTCTCCATGAAAGGACCGACAATACCCCGATGAACCGCTTTTTTATTCCGGCAAACAACATCGAGGAAATGATCAAGGAAAATGTGGTCCTTCCGCTCGAACCGCCCCAGAACTGAAAACAGTCCCTGAAACTATCGCACAATCGAAACCATGCCGGGCTTTCCTGGCCCGGCTTCAGGCCAGGTTTGTGCGCTGTAACCGAAAACGGCAGCCGAAAAGGCACATAACCTTCGTTCAGCGGAACACCAGGCCGGGTCTGTTGCGGTGAGCCTCATTAATGTCTGTTCTCCGGAAAAATCAGTCTGTTTGCCCTCCCCTTTTTCTGTATCCCACAACACCTTGGCAAAGGATCACGTTCTTTTCAGGGAAACCTCGCATTCGAAGCAGGAGTTCACAGGAGATGGAGTAAAAACAAGTCAGGAATGAGGTTTTCAGCCGCAGGCCCGCTAAATCCCAAAGCGCCCTGCGCTGTTGACAGAATTCCTGTTCCCAACGTTTTTTTCGAGGAGTCTTTCATGAAAAGGTATTCCCGAAAAAACATTTTTTATATATTAACTTTGTTAAGTGCTCACCCCTGAAAAACTCGACTCCCGATTGAGCCTTGACATCCGCACCCCGATAATATTTGATACATACCGCCATGGCACCTATAACCAGCATGCCGTCGCAGGAACCGGTAATCATCCCTACTCCGGTTTTACCTGTAGAGATCGGAACAGGGTTCAAGCAGCTTGTGGAAGCCGTCAGAACCGATCCCGGACTGACCGGCAATATCGCCCCCGAGGACATCGAAACCGCTGCCGCTGCAGCGGAAAGGATGAACCAAATTCTTCTCGAGGCGATCAACGCCACAAATTCCGGAACTGACGGGGTGATCACCGTGGAAGAAGTCATTGCCATCAATTCCTATATCAGGGCATACCATCTCGATGAATGGATGACCCTTCACGGCGATGACGAGCACGGCCTCGAAACCGGGTACCATCTGGTGCAGAACGACGGTGCGGAAATACAGTACCGCGGTGACAACCTCATCGATACTGTAGCTGACGGCATCTATCATATTGGCTTTGAGATACGGGACGGATACATCCTCAACGAAGACGGCAACCAGAATGCATCATTGCAGGACCTTGCCGACTGGCTGACCCAGTTCTATACCGATCATTCCACGACAGGTACCGGCCTTGACAGGATCACGAACCTGATCATGGCGGATGAGGGACTCGGCCAGAACATTCCCGATTCGGAGATAGCCACCGCCGCAGATATGGCCAACCGGATGAACGAGATCATCATCGAAGCTATAAAGAATACCGGTGTCGCAACGGACGGCACGATAACTGAGGATGACATAAAAAAAATCAACACCTACATCCGCACCTGGCACCTGGAAGAATGGACGGCACTCCACGGAGACGACGAGTCCAATGGAGAAACAGGCTATCACCTTGTGCAGAATGACGGCGCATGGACACACATGTTCGGCAGGAACTTCGTCAACACCGTTGCCGACGGCATCTACCATCTCGGTTTTGAGATCAGAACCTCTAACGGCAAAGAGTACATCGTCAACGAAGACGGCACGAAAAACGCCAGTCTCTCAAATCTGGCAAGCTGGGTCCAGTATTTTTACGTAGACCAGTCGACAACCGGGACCGGGCTCGACCAGCTGACCGATGCGGTAAAAAGCGATCAGGGTCTGGCTGCCTGGACCGCTGCCGCCGATATCAATGCGGGTGCAGACGCTGCAAACGAACTGAACAAAATACTCATCGAGGCGATCACTCAAACACACGTTGCAGATGACGGCATAATCTCCCCGGAAGATATCAAAACCATTAACGACTATATCAGGGACCCCGGACATACCTATTCATACCAGGGAAAAACAGTATCGTTACTCGAAGCATGGACGGCCCTCCATGGCGACGATGAAGACGGCTCTGAAACAGGATATCACCTGGTGCAGAACGATGGTTCCTCCATTGACTTCCGCGGCGAAAACCTTATCAATACCGTTGCCGACGGCATTTACCATATCGGGTTCGAAATTGTCTACAACGAAGATAATGGAAACTATTATGTGCTCAACGAAGACGGGAACCAGAATGCGGATATAGCAGACCTTGCCACCTGGCTCAACCATTTTTACCTGGAAAAGGAAATCATCTACGGCACGGACAGTTCGGACTGGACCCCAGGACTGAACTGTGCGGAACTGATTTATGCCGGTAACGGCGACGACGGGGTCTGTGCCGCAGGCGGCGACGATACCGTGGACGGCGGACAGGGCAACGACTGGTTGGCCGGCGGTGACGGCAACGACGTCCTCATCGATATGTCCGGCGATAACGGACTGGATGGCGGCAAAGGCAACGATTCCCTGGTTTCCGGTAATGGAAGCGATTGCCTTTGCGGTGACGACGGGGATGATACCCTCGACGGGGGCAGCGGCAGCAACTATCTTTCCGGTGGTGCAGGAAATGATCTCCTCATCGACAGTGCTCCGGATTCTTCGCTTTCCGCTCTCGACAACTCCGATACGCAGAGCGGCTGTGAAACGGACGACTGCCTCTCCGGTGACGAAGGCAACGATACGATCATGGGAGGGTTCGGCAGCGACTGGCTTTCCGGTGGCCAGGGTGATGATATCCTCATTGATACTGCCGGTGACAACGGCCTGTCTGGAGGAGAAGGAAACGACTCTCTCACGGCTGGCGACGGCGATGACTGCCTTTGCGGTGACGACGGGGATGATACCCTCGACGGGGGCAGCGGCAGCAACTATC
>CAIYPU010000021.1 GCA_903928225.1 uncultured Chlorobiaceae bacterium | reverse complement strand
TTTCGTTCCTCCAGCCATCGACCCGCGAACAGCTTACCTTCACCGCTCCCCTGCCTGATGACATGGAAAACGCGCTCGAAAAAATCCGGAACGTCCTCAGGGCCGCTTCCCGTTGAACGAGGTTCCGGCAAACGCTCAAAGAGGGCCATACCCCTTTACCTGTTTGCATTTGTTCGGCGATAGCGCTATTCTGTTCCTTCGTGCCAGGCCAGGAGACGATATCAATATTCAGACTGAATAACTCGCACCCGATATGAAGGTACTGCTCGTCAACGGAAGCCCCCGAAGCGAAGGAAACACCCGCAAGCTGCTCGAAGAGGTCAGGACAGCCATCGAAAATGACGGGATCGAAACCGAACTGGTACAGGTCGGAGGCACCGTCATCAGGGGATGCCTCGGATGTTACCGCTGCGTGGAGCTCAAGAACAGCCTGTGCTCCACGAAAAATGACAACTTCAACGCAATATTCGAAAAGATGCTCGAGGCTGACGGCATAGTCCTCGGCTCGCCCACCTATTTCGCCGACATCACCCCCGAACTGAAAGCGCTGATAGACAGGGCCGGGTTCGTCTCGCGCGTCAACGGCAACCTTTTCCGCCACAAGGCCGGGGCAGCGGTGATATCGCTCAGGCGGGGCGGAGGCATCCATGCTTTTGATTCCGTCAACCACCTTTTCCAGATCTGCGGCATGTTCACGGTAGGCTCCACCTACTGGAACCTCGGGTTCGGAGGAAGGGATGGAAGCGAAGTTGAAAACGACCGCGAAGGCATGGAGAACATGCGTGATCTCGGTCAGTCGATGGCGTTCCTGCTCAGGAAGCTCAACGGCGTCTCATAGCGGCAGCTGCCTGAATTGCGCCCGGACGGCAACGCTGCCGGTATTTCCATGCAAAATGTTGAAACGGCAGTACATGCCGGACCGATGACACCAGAAATTCGAACCATGATGAAACTGCGAAAAGCCCTCATTACCATATCCTCAGCCCTGTTTTTCCTCCAATCCTGCAGCGCATCGGCCGGAGAAGCGGTACCTCCGCCGCAAAGCGCAGCTATCGACAATTACTTTGGTGTGAATGTCCCCGATCCATTCAAACCGCTGGAAAACCTCGACGACCCCAGGGTCATGAAGTGGATCAAAGGAGAATCGGACCGTGCCCGCTCGGTGCTCGAAAGCATTCCGGGCCGCCGGCAGCTCATCTCGAAAATGAAGGAGTTCGACGACAGAAGGAAATCGAAAATCTACAGCCTCTCCATTTCGGACAATGACCGCTACTTCTACCTGAAGGAAACACCGGGCGACGAGGTCGGCAAGCTCTTCTGCCGCGACGGTTTCGAAGGCAGGGAATCCCTGCTTTTCGACCCTGCGACACTCTCACCGGCAGGCGGAGGCAAGTACGTCATCACCAATATTTCCGCTTCCGACAAAGGCGCGAAGGTCGCCATATCCCTGTCACCCAACGGTTCCGAAAACAGCGTTCTCGTCATCGTTGATGTCGCGACGAAACAGCTTATGCCTGAACAGATCGACCGGTGCAGGTTCGCTTCGCCTTCATGGCTGCCAGAGGAAAACGCCTTCCTGTACAATCGTATGCAGCGGATCACCTATCCCGGACAGAATCCCCAGAACGACAGCAAGGTTTATCTTCACCGCATCGGGACCGATCCGGCCTTCGACCGGGAGGTGTTTTCGAAAACGACCGATCCCCAGCTGCACATCAACAGCGAAGACATTCCCCTCGTTGAATACAATGACAAGAGCGGCTATCTTTTCGCATACGTCTCGAACGTAGACAGGAGGCTTACCGTCTATTACGCCCCGGTACAGGAGCTTTTCCGGGATTACATCAACTGGAAACCGCTCTTCCTCCCGGCCAATGACGTCCACGATTTTGCCGTCAACAGGAGCGATATCTATTACATCACGCCGAAAAACGCGCCCCGGTTCAAGATCATGAAAACTTCCCTGGCGAAACCTGATTTCGAACACGCCGAAACGATCGTTCCGGAAAACCCTTCGGCAAAGCTCACGGCATTCGGCCTGACGAAAAACGGCGTCATCTACACCCAGTCGATCAACGGCGTCACGGCGAAAATATTCCGGAAGGACTACGGAATCAGCATCGCCGTGGAGCTCAACCCTCCCTTCAGGCCCGGCACTATAGCGCTCTTCACGAAGGGATTCCTCTACCCTGACGTCTGGACCGTCATGGGAGGATGGAATAACGATTTCAGGCGTTACCGCTACGATCCCGCAACGAACACGTTCCGAAAAGAGACACTCTCTTCGCCGGCTGAATATCCCGAATACAGGGACCTCGTAGTCGAAGAGGTGATGGTGCCGTCGCACGACAACGTGATGGTCCCCCTTTCACTGGTCTATATGCCTTCATTGAAAAAAGACGGCAACAACCCGGCCCTGATCTACGGTTACGGAGCCTACGGCAAGGCGATCACGCCCTTCTTCAGCCCGGGGATGCTGCTCTGGACAGCGAAAGGCGGTGTGCTTGCGTTCGCGCACGTCCGCGGCGGAGGGGAACTTGGAGACGCATGGCACACTTCCGGCATGAAGGCCACAAAACCGAATACCTGGAAAGACCTCATCAGCTGCGCGCTCTACCTCGAAGAAAAAGGATATACGGGACCGGGCAGGATAGCGATCAACGCCGCCAGCGCAGGGGGTATCCTGGTCGGACGGGCAATGACCGAACGGCCGGACCTTTTCGCCGCGGCAATCCCGCAGGTAGGGCTCATGAACCCGCTGCGCGGCGAACTTACCCCGAACGGACCGGTAAACGCCCCGGAGTTCGGAACGGTGACGAAGAAGGACGAATGCATGGCCCTCATCGAAATGGACCCATACCTTGCCATCAGGAACGGCATAGCCTACCCTGCCGCCCTTGTCACCGCAGGGCTCAACGACCCGCGGGTGATTGCGTGGCAGCCTGCCAAATTTGCGGCCCGCCTTCAGCAGGCAACCACTTCAGGCAAACCGGTACTCTTCTTTGCAGACGGCAATGCCGGGCACGGTATAGGAAACACCAAGACAAAGGATTTCGAATCGCTTGCCGATGTGCTGAGCTTCGGCCTGTGGCAGACCGGCCATCCGGAATTCCAGGTGAAATAGATGCGCCTTCGGGCTCTCCCGGAGGCAGGGGACGGTCAGATCTCCCCTTTGAGGTAACGCTGCCGCCGTTCCTCGGGAAAGCGTTCAATCGCATACCGCAGCATGGTACGCGGCATCCTCCGGTACTGCTCCGCAAGAAAGCCTTCCAGTGCCTCTTCGTCCTTTTTTCCCGCTTCGCGCAGCATCCATCCTGCAGCCTTGTGGATCAGGTCTTCCCGGTCTTCGAGCAGAAGCTCCGCAATGGCGAAAGTCTCCGCGAAATCCCGCTTCCGGATGAAACAGTGGGTTGAAACGATCGCGATCCGCCGCTCCCAGAGGCTCCCCGAAGCGGCAAGCCGGTAAAGGGGCGTCCTCGGCCGCTCCGAAAGGTGACTGCCCACGATATGGGGTGCCGAAATATCGACCAGGTCCCAGTTGTTGATGAAGCGCGTGTTCGAGAGGTAGCTGTCGTAAACGGTTTCCTTTTCCCTGCCACTCCCCTTTGCGAACCGGCGCATCATGAACAGCAGGGCGACCAGCCGGTCCTCATGGTAGGCCGATGAGAGCAGTTCGAGCGTTTCGGTCAGGGTTACCTCTCCGGTGTTGCGGGCAAGTGAGCGGAGCACCGGAACACGGATGCCCCTGAAGAGGTCTCCTTCGCCGTACTGTCCGGGGCCGGTCTTGAAAAAGCCCATGGCGAACGCCGCAGCTTCCGGACTGCCGAGCGCTTCCAGCTGCAAACGGATCTGCGCCGCAGTGGCGCCCTGCCCGACAGCCCCGGTCATACCCGTTCGGCAAGAGCCGCCCAACGGTCCATATCCACTTCCATCTTCTGCTGCAGAAGGGAGAGTTCCTCGCCGATCCTGCGCTGCAACTCGTAATCGCTGCCGGCCGAAGCGAGGCGCGCCGCAAGTTCCGCCTGTTTCGTTTCCGATTCCTGGATAGCCCGCTCGAGCGTCTCCAGCTCTCGCTTCTCCTTGCCGCTCAGCCTGCCCGACGGATCAGGGGCCTTCTTCTGGACGGGCGCCTCCTTTTTCACCGTGCGCTTTTCTTCCGCCGCGTCGCGTGAGGCTTTCATCTCGAGGTAGAGCGAGTAGTTGCCGGGGTACCGCTTCACCGCCCCATCCTCCTCGAATGCGAAAATATACTCGACGGTACGGTCCAGGAAATAGCGGTCGTGGCTGATGACGAGCAGGCATCCCGTGTAGCTGTCGAGAAAATCCTCGAGCACGCGAAGGGTCGGAATGTCGAGGTCGTTGGTCGGCTCGTCGAGCAGGAGCACGTTCGGAGAGGCCATCAGCTTCCTGAGCAGGTATAGCCTCCGGCGTTCACCGCCCGAAAGCGTCCGGACATAGTTGTACTGGACGGAGGGTGGAAAGAGGAACCGTTCAAGCATTTTCGATGCCGTAAGCACCGTTCCGTCCTTCAATCTGATCTGCTCGGCTTCTTCCTGGATATATTCGATCACCCGCTTCTCTTCGTCGAGCTCGCGGCTCTGCTGGTCGTAATAGCAGATATTGACGCTTTTACCGGTTTCGATATGCCCGCTGTCCGGGTTGACTCGCCCGGCGATCATCTCGAACAGCGTGGTCTTGCCCGAGCCGTTCGGACCGATGATCCCGATCCGGTCCCCTTTCTGGAGACGGTATTCGAAGGATTTCAGCAGCAGCTTCTCCCCGTATGATTTCGATACCCGATGGAACTCGATGATCTTGTCGCCGAGGCGTTCCGCTCCGAAACCGATCTCGAGGGCCTGCGCATGTTCCTTTTTCGGGCTGTAGACAAGGCTCTCGGCACGCTGCATGCGGGCTTTCTGCTTGGTTGTGCGGGCCTTGCAGCCGGTCCTCATCCAATCGAGTTCCTGGCGCACCAGCGCCTGCCGTTTACGCTCGTCCCGCAGGGCCTGTTCTTCCAGCACAGCCTTCTGCTGCAGATAGCTCGAATAGCCGCCGGAATAGGTCTGAGCCGTCTGCCCGTCGAGCTCGATCATGCGCGTCGCAACACGGTCGAGGAAATACCGGTCGTGCGTGATGAGGATGACCGCACCCTGGTACTTCCGGATATACTGTTCCAGCCATTCGACGCTGTCGGCATCGAGATGGTTGGTGGGTTCGTCGAGGATCAGGGCATCGCTCGGCACGATCAGCGCATGGGCGAGGGCGACACGTTTGCGCTGGCCTCCCGAAAGCACGCCCATTTTCGCCGTCAGGTCGTAAAGACCGAGCTTGCCAAGCACTGTCCTCGCGTTGGACTCCAGATCCCATGCGCCGGAAACATCAAGCTCATGGGCAAGCCTGCCCATTCGTTCCGCCAGTGCGGGATCGTCTCCATGCCGCTTTTCGAGCTCGCCGCAAACCTCTTCATACTGGCGGACAAGGTCCATGAGCCTGTCGCTTGAATTCATGACCGCCTCGAGCACCGTATCTTCAGGATCGAATGGCGAATCCTGCGGCAGCCAGGCGATCTTTTTCATGTTCGCTGTCATCACCTTGCCCTTGTCCGGCGTCTCGACACCGGCGAGTATTTTCAGCAGCGTGCTCTTTCCGCTCCCGTTGGCGCCGATAATGCCGATCTTGTCCTTTTCGTCGATACCGAAAGAAACCCCTGAAAACAGATGTTTCAGCCCATAATGCTTTTCAAGCCCCTCAACCGTCAAGAGAACCATAATCCTGCAACACTCCTCGCATTTTGCGGCATTTACCTTTCCAATGGCGCAATATAGACAATGGCGGCGTTTTGCCCGCAATCGTGATTACGTTGTCCCGGATTGCTTTTCTATTCCCCGTTTTTTTCATACACTTCAAGCTTGGAAGTGCATTATCCGGCCTGGCAGGCAAAAGAACACCAACAGTTAAAAACCATGAGTGAACTGAATGAAACCCTCGCCCGGACCGGCATCCCCGTTCCCGATCTCCTTGAAGAACTCCCTTCGGCACAGAAGGAAACGATCCTCACCTGGGCCAGGGAAATGGTCGAACATGAGACCGAGGGGTTTGAAGAGCTTTTCGGAGCCATCGGCATGATCGTCAAGTACATTCCCCATTTCATCGTGATCCCGCTCATGGTCGAGCACATCAGGCCGCGCATCGCCGCCGGGGTCTGCCGGAAAATGAGCGTCGAGCAGGCGACAGGGTACGCGAACGACCTGCCCTTCGAATATTTCGGAGAAGTCGCCATGCATCTCGAGTGTCCCCTTCTGGCGCAGATCCTGGGGAAAATGAGAAAGCACAGCGCCGAAAAGTTCATCCATTACGAGCTGCAGCACCATCTCAGCCGCATGCTCGACATTGCGGGGCACCTTGAAGACAGAATGCTTGAAATCGTCGCGAAGCATGTAACCCTTCCGGAACACGAGGACGACCTTGTCAGGCACCCTCATACCGAGGTCATCATGAAAATCCGCACCCTTCAGAAATGATCCGGCGGCGGTGAACGGTACAGGCAAATGGTGTGATTGATCGCGCCGTTTTCTTATATTTATTTTTGTTCCTATTATGAAAACCGGGGGCCTTTTTCCGATGAAAGGCAAGCATATGAACCGGTTCATCGTTCAAACTCCGGCAAAACCCCCTGAACCATGTTGAGCGACATCCTACTCATTGGAGATCAGCACAGAAAAGCTGCGGAATCCATAGCGGAGCGAGTGCTTGTCGACAAGGAAGTCATGGAAGAGGAACATCCCGGCCGCAAATTCATCGTAGCCATATCCGGTGAATCCGGTGCCGGCAAATCGGAACTGGCCCACTCCCTTGCGCTTATCCTGAAAAAAGAAGGCCTGAGGGTGAAAATCCTCCATACGGACAACTACTACCGGATTGAACCGATGAAACGGAGGGCGGACAGGGAGCAGCGCAATTTCGAGGCCATCGGTCCCGAAGAGTACGACCGTGAATGGCTAAACCGCAACATCGAGGATTTCCGGAAGGGACGCAAAGCAACAATGCCCTGCGTGGATATCATCACCGAAGAGGTCGACATGCTCATCACCGATTTCGCTAACATCGACCTGCTGATCATCGACGGGCTCTATGCCATAGCAACCGATGGGATCGACCTCGGCGTATACATCGACCTTACCTATCACGAAACGAAGAAAAACCAGCTGCTCAGGGCGAAGGAATCGACTGACGAACACCGGTGGAAAGTGCTCGAAAGGGAACACCAGAGCGCCGTCAAGCTGAAAAAGCTCGCCAACACCTTTGTAAGCAGGGACTACAAGGTCCTCTTCCGGGACTGAAGACAAACCCGGAAGCGCTCCGGGAAACGGCAAAGAGTATTATTGTCTCCGGTAACAAAATGTCGCAATGAAATCCATGAAACATCGGTGTCATCCTGAACGAAGCATAGCAGAGTGAAGGATCCATCTTCTCAGGGAAATAAACATCTGGATTCTTCGCTGCGCTCAGAATGACAAGAAAAGACAGAATGACTAAATCGGAACTCTTGATGCTGGCCGAGATTGACCTTTTCATCGCCGGAGCAACAAAAAGAGAAAACCAGTAATCGACATTCGATGGCCGACACGCCTGACAAACCGAAAGTTCTGCTTGTCGATGACAGCATGGTGATCCGCAGCATGATCCGCCGGATCGTCGAAAAGCTCGGTTACGACACGGCTACCGCATCGAACGGGGAAGAAGCCATTGCCGCCATGGATGCCGACCGGATCGACGCCGTGCTGCTCGACATCAGCATGCCCGGAATGAGCGGCATCGACGTGCTGCGTCACCTGACCGAAAACGACTCCCCTGTCCCGGTCATCATGGTTTCCGGGTCGGGTGACATCGAACAGGCTGTCCAGTGCATCAAGCTGGGTGCCTATGAGTACCTGACCAAGCCTATCGACGGAAACCGGCTCGAAATAACCCTGAAAAACGCACTCTCCGAGTCGGCGCTCAGGCAGAAAGTCAGGCTGCTTTCAGCGGCCATGGACCAGAGTCCCGTAGCGGTCGTCATAACCGACAGGGAAGGAAACATCGAATACACGAACCCGGCTTTCCACGAGCTTTACGCGGGTGAAAATCCCGGCCATACCGGCAGCAATATCAGGACGGCTGAAAAGCACCTCGGGGCGTTCTACCGAAAGCTCCCGGAAACCGTTGCATCGAAAAAAATCTGGGAAGGCGAATACAGCCGTAAAGGGAAAAAAGGCGAACAGGGTTGGGTGCACGCGATTGTAAGCCCGATTTTCAGCACGACCGACAACGTCACCCATGTCCTCGCCCTCCTGCAGGACATCACCTCCGTCAAGAACAGCCGCGAAGAGCTGGCGGAAAGC
>CAIYPU010000020.1 GCA_903928225.1 uncultured Chlorobiaceae bacterium | reverse complement strand
TCCCAGGTGATCACCTCTTCCCATTCCGAACAGAGTCGTTAAGCCCTGGAGAGCCGATGGTACTGCTTCACTGCGGGAGAGTAGGTCGTCGCCGAGATTTTATATCACCAAAGCCCGGGTCCCCCCCGGGCGTTCGTGTTTTAATAGAGGACTTATGGGACCATCCCCCCTTCCCAGTCCCCACCATCCCCCCTCATTGCTCATTGCTCGTTGCTCATCGCTCATCGCTATTCCTCCCCCCCAGTCCTCAGTCCTCAGCACTTTTTTCAGTGCTGAGTGCTGAGTGCTGAGGACTAAGCATTTTTTTCTTACTCAGTCCTCAGTCCTCAGTCCTCAGTCCTCAGCACTGACTTCCCTCTTTCCAGTCCCCATTCTCCCGAATTATCCTTATAATGAAATCATGAAACGGGTAATCATCATCGGTGCAACGAGCGGAATCGGATGGGCTCTTGCTTCGCTTTATGCCGCGGACGGCTGGACCGTAGGTATTACCGGAAGGAGGACGGAACGTCTTGAGGAGTTACGGACGAAGTCCGGCGGTATTGTTCATGCAACGTTCATGGACGTGTCCGATACGGGTTCAGCACGAAAAACATTCCTGGAGCTTGTATCTGAAATTGGCGGTATCGACCTTGTCATCATTTCCTCCGGGACAGGATACCTCGATGATTCGCTGCCCTGGCAAAAGGAGCTTGAAACCATAAAAACAAATGTTGAAGGATTTGCTGCGATAGCCCATGCGGCGTTCGAGATTTTCAGGCAGCAGGGATGCGGCCACCTTGCCGGAATATCGTCGATAGCTTCCGTCAGGGGCGGCCCAGTTCCAGCCTATAATGCATCGAAAGCTTTTGTGTCCAGTTACCTGCAGGGTTTCAGGAGCATCGCTGCCAGGGATAACCTTCCTGTTTACGTTACGGATATCCTGCCAGGGTTCGTCGATACGGCCATGGCGAAAGGAGACGGACTGTTCTGGGTCGCTTCGCCGGAGCGGGCGGCAATATATATCTTCAGGGCGATAGAAAAAAAGAAGCGCCGGGTATGGGTGACCCGGCGCTGGCGGTTTGTTGCCCTCTTGCTGCAGTTCATGCCGGAGAAGCTGTATCATTCACTGATTTGCGGGAAGCGTGAGAACGCGTGAAGTCATACTTTTACAACACCCGTCCCCACCCCTGCCTCTCAGGACCAGGTTCCTGGTGCTCGGTACTCTCCCCTCTCTTTCTTTCCTCTGTTCAAGTTGACAGTGGCGAAAACATCCCGTCACGGAAACCCGAATATTTTGGGTGCGAACAACCCGGGGTTTCACCCCTGGCTACCAACATGCCGCCCCTGCGGGGCTCCACATCCCACTTTCCAGACCCCACTTTCCTCCCTCAGTCCTCGGTCCTGATTTCCCTACTGCCCAAGAACCAGGTCGAAGCGGTCGAGGTTCATCACCTTGTTCCACGCATCGATGAAATCGTGCACGAACTTCTCACGTGCATCGTCGCTTCCGTAGACTTCCGCGATGGCCCGGAGCCTGGAGTTCGAACCGAAGACGAGGTCAACGCGTGTGGCCGTCCACCGGGGTTCGCCGGTTTTGCGGTCCGTGCCCTCGAAGACATCGCGTTCCTCGGAGAGCGGTTTCCACTCTGTTCCCATGTCGAGCAGATTGATGAAGAAGTCGTTCGAGAGCGTTTCCGGACGTCTGGTGAAGACACCATGGTTCGACTGACCGAAGTTGTTGCCGAGGACTCGCAAACCGCCGACAAGAACCATCATTTCCGGAGCGGTGAGCGTCAGCAATTGCGCGCGGTCAACCAGCATTTCTTCGACTGACACGCTGTATTTCTGCCTGGTGTAGTTGCGGAAGCCGTCCGCTCTCGGTTCAAGAACGGCGAATGATTCCACATCGGTATCTGCCTGCGAGGCATCGGTTCGGCCCGGGGTGAAGGGAACTGACACGTCGTGTCCGGATCGTTTCGCAGCTTCTTCGATGGCTGCACATCCGCCGAGAACGATCATATCGGCAAGCGAAACCCTCTTCCCTCCGGTTGCTGCGCTGTTGAACGCATCACGGATTTTTTCAAGTTTGTGCAGCACTCTCTGCAGTTGTTCTGGCTGGTTGACCTCCCAATCCTTCTGCGGGGCGAGCCGGATGCGCGCGCCGTTTGCTCCGCCCCGCTTGTCTGAACCGCGGAAGGTCGAGGCTGAAGCCCATGCAGTCGAGACCAGCTCAGGGATCGAAAGGTCCGAGGCAAGGATCCTTGCCTTGAGGATTGCGATCTCCTCTTTCTCTATGAGTTCATGATCGACTGGTGGCACCGGATCCTGCCAGGTAAGATCCTCCGCAGGGACCTCTGCTCCGAGATAGCGCGATTTCGGGCCCATGTCTCGATGCGTCAGTTTGAACCATGCCCGTGCGAAAGCGTCGGCGAACCGGTCGGGATTTTCATAATACCGCCGGGAGATCAGCCCGTAGACCGGGTCCATGCGCATCGCCAGGTCTGCGGTGGTCATCATGGTGGGCACGCGTTTCGACGGGTCATGGGCTGCCGGTGCGAGATCCTCCTCGGCCACATCCTTCGGCTGCCACTGCCAGGCGCCAGCCGGGCTTTTTGTCAGTTCCCACTCGTATCTGTAAAGCATGCCGAGATAGCCCATGTCCCAATGGATCGGGTCGGGGGTCCATGCTCCTTCCAGTCCGCTGGTCATGGTCTCATCTTCCTTGCCGCCGCCATAGCCGCTTTTCCAGCCCAGCCCCTGTTCCTCGACAGGTGCGGCTTCAGGTTCCGGCCCTATCAGTTTCGGGTCGCCGACACCGTGGCATTTGCCAAAAGTGTGCCCGCCGGCCACGAGTGCGACGGTCTCCTCGTCATTCATGGCCATGCGCGCGAAGGTTTCCCGAATGTCCCTGCCAGCTGCAACAGGGTCCGGATTTCCGTCCGGTCCTTCGGGATTGACGTAAATCAGGCCCATCTGTACTGCAGCAAGGGGATTTTCAAGATCGCGCTCACCGGTATAGCGATTGCAGCCGAGCCACTCGGCCTCCTTGCCCCAGTAGATATCCTCTTCTGGCTCCCAGATGTCTGTGCGTCCTCCGCCGAACCCGAAGGTTTTGAATCCCATCGATTCGAGGGCGCAGTTTCCCGCAAGGATCATGAGGTCGGCCCATGAAATTTTTTTCCCGTACTTCTTTTTGATCGGCCAGAGCAAACGGCGAGCCTTGTCGAGGTTAGCATTGTCGGGCCAGCTGTTGAGCGGCGCGAAGCGCTGATTGCCGGTGCCGCCTCCGCCGCGGCCGTCGCTGGTCCGATAGGTGCCTGCGCTGTGCCATGCCATGCGGATAAAGAGGCCTCCGTAGTGACCGTAATCGGCCGGCCACCACTCCTGCGAATCAGTCATGAGCGCATAGAGGTCTTTTTTAACGGCTGCGAGATCGAGCGTTTTGAACGCTTCAGCATAATTGAACTCCTCATCCATCGGATTGCCGAGGGAAGAGTGCTGATGAAGCATGTCGAGGTTGAGCTGGTTCGGCCACCAGTCGCGGGTAGATCTTCCGCCGCCCGAGGGTGCCATGCCGGTTCGACCCGTTACCGGGCATTTGCTTTGTTCAGACATGATCGGTTTCTCCTTTGTAATTTGATCGGTTACAGACAGCGTATCGGAAATCTCTTTTCAGACGGAATGTTTTTTGTCTAATTATATGCTAATCGGAACGATTATTATTTAGATGATAAAAAAATTAATCACCCGATGCAAAGAATATTCAGCTTTTTGCCCTGCAGTCGGCGCAGGTACCGAAAAAATCGATCCGGTGACCGTCGATGGCGAAATCGGTCGAACTGCGGATTTCTTCGTCAATTTCGGTGAAAAAGCGTTTTTCGAAGTCGGTTATGGTGCCGCATTTACGGCAGATCAGGTGGTAGTGGGGATCGGTTTTCGCTTCGAACCGGTCGAATGTGCTGCCGGCATCGATTTTGCGCACCAGACCCTGCTCGATCAGTATGGTGAGGTTCCGGTAGACCGTACCGGGGCTGAGGTGCGGAAACTCCGGTTTCAGCCGGTCATAGAGCCATGCGGCGGTGGGATGGCTTGAGGTCGAGCGGAGGATTACGAGCAGCCGTTCCCTCTGGCGGCTGTACCGGTAGTGATTTTTTTTGTTATTGTCATTCACGGTCAATGGATCTCGCTTTCTATTTTTTCAATGTACTGTTTCTGTATTGTCGAAGAAAGAGCCTTTCGTTACGAGGATAAACGTCGTGGAATGGCGCCTGGCATTCCGGGTTAAAACACGAGTCGTGAAATATAAGGCGATAACGTTGATGATTGTCAGGATCGGCGTAAAAAATGTATTCTTGTGTGGCTGCCGACAGCCTTCCATACTTGAAATCCGGTGAAATAAAGAAAGGTCTCCTTGTCGCGTTCAGGTCGCAGGAGGATGCGGAAAAAATGATCAGGGAGAGGAAATATCTCAGGGATGGAGGTTACCTGATGAAGTACATCGTGGGTGAAAAAGGTGATTCGGTGTGCACGGATAAATGTGGTCGTCAATGGCGTGGATATTATGTAATCTTTGAGGGTCAATTCACCGAAGCTTGTTTCGTGAAGGTCTCGAAAAAAGAAGTTTTCATGCCGATACAGAAAGGCTCACTGAAGCAGACGCCTTTCTGTATCCTTTGCAGGTTAGCATGAAAAAGCAGTGTCAGGGGCAGGTGAAGGTTACATCGATTGATGCCGAGTTCGCCCCGTCTTTCAGGTTTGGTATAGCTCGGTAGCTTCCCGCTCCCAGAGTGTATCCATTTGCCTCGGCGAGCGTATTGAAATTTACGACAAGCTCGCCGGAAGCTTTTTCGATCCAGAACCCTCCGGCACCTGATCCATTGATAGTTGAAACGGTTCCTGCTGCTGGAAGAGAAAACGGGTCGCCGTGGATTTTTGCGTTCTGGCCAATTGTGCCGCGGGTTTGCCAGCCATGTGCCGTGACGTTGGTCTGTGCCATGGCAAATCCTGAAAAGATCAGGAGTGTCAAAATTGAAGCAGAAACTGTTTTAATCTGTTTCATGAGCATGGAGATTTTCCTCCCGGATAATGGTTGTAGATGTGTGTGTGGCTTGTAAATGAAAAACAGAAATAAAGATATGTTTTTTGATGCCGTTAAGGAACGAGTTGCCTGAAAAAGTTCTGCAGGACGGTTTGCTATAGCGTTTCTCGCTGTAATAAAGAGCGATGCCCATTATTGCGGAAGGTCGTTTTCTGCGATGAAATTGTTTCCGATGAAGTTGTTGTGGTTCGGTCTCATTGCCGTAAGCCAGGTTCCTTATACAACAGACGGTTTGCCGTTGATCACTTCCGAAACTTTTGTTTTTCGTGTCGTGTTTATAATAATAATTGTCAGTCCAGCGGAGGCACTCTTTCATAAGTTTTAATTTTTTTCGTTGTATTTCCGCTTGAAAAAGCTGAACACATGAAAAAGGAGTCGCGATGAAAAAAAATGTCACGTTGTTTATTGGTGTGGTATTGCTGGTTTGCGGCATGTTTGTTACGGTTTTCACTTCCGGCGCCTATGGCGATGCTCCGCCACCGCCACCTGGATCGGGTGGGCCACCGCCACCTGGTATGGGGTCGCTACCACCCATTCCTCCGCCTCCACCTCCGGGAGTTGGCGGGCCGCCACAACCTCCACCACCCGGTGTGGGTGTGCTGCCTCCGCCAGGTCCCGGCGTCAATCCTCCTGGACCACGGCCGGCGCCACCATGGGGATGGGGTCCCCCTCCACACAGGAAATGGAAATATCAGAGCGGCTGGTATTATTCCTACTATGAAGGCAGGTGGTTCCGTACGCGCGACTGGCGAAGGGGCTACTGGTATTCTGTCGATGAATACCTCATCCCTGCCCTTATCAGCAGGTTCTTCATCCCGGATCCCCCGGGACCGCCTCCGCCTCCGTGGGGAATGGGGTTGCTGGCGCGCAAGTACTGGAGATATCATAACGGCTGGTATTTTGCCTATTATAACGGCAACTGGTATCGTGCGCATTATCGCAGGGGTCCCTGGTATCCGGTAGCCGAACACGTCATTCCTCTTGTTGTGAGAAGGGTATTCATTCCTGTTCCCCCACCACCGCCGCCACCCCGCTGGTGAGGTACAAATACTATGAACAACAGAAAGGCTGTCTCGGAAGAAAAACCGGGGCAGCTTTTCTTTACCCCCATTCCGGGTAAGTAATACGCTCTGGATGTTATGTTGCGTCTATGATGCCGTTACCGGTAATCAGGCAAAAGAGGGGCTTTCATGATACGTCCCGGAGTTTTCTCTTTTACAGGGATTTCGTGACCTTGCGGGAATGCGCTGTGATGAAACTTTTGCTGATCGGGATATGTTTGAAGAATAGTGAGAGTCTCATCTGTTTTTTCTCGCGAGGCCCTCATTTTTCTCGCTCTATTTCTCTGCAAATGAAAAAATGAAAAGGGAGTCGCGATGAAAAAAAACATCACAATTTTAGCCGGAGTGGTGTTGCTGGTCTGCGGCATTTTCTTGGGTACCCTGAGCAGTGGAGCATCAGGCGCTCCGCCACCGCCACCGCCGGGAGGCTGGGGCCCCGGAGGACCCGGAGGCCCCGGCGGACCCGGAGGTCCGCCACCACCGCCACCACCGCCGCCGGGCGGTCCGGGCTGGGGACCGGGTGGTCCAGGAGGACCGCATGGTCCAGGCTGGGGTCCGGGTGGCCCGGGTCCTGGATGGGGTCATTGGGGGCCGCCGCCTCGGGGCTGGAGAGAACCGCCTCGCGGTTATAATGTGCCGCCATGGGGCTGGGGACCTCCACCGCACAGGCACTGGAAGTACCATCGCGGTTGGTACTGGCATTACTATGACGGCAGATGGTGGAGAAGCCGTGACTGGAGAAGGGGTTACTGGTACCCTGTAGAGGATTACCTGATACCGAGCATCATCAGGTCCTTCTTCTTCCCGCGTCATCCCGGACCATGGGGTCCTCCTGGGCCACCTCCGGGACCACCTCCGGGACCGCCACCTCCAGTATGGTGAAGCGACGGTAAATCATGAAAACATCCCTGCAGTGCAGGGATGTTTTTTTATGGTCTGTTATTCTTTTTCCTCAATTCTTGCTGAGCTTCGGCACTTCCCGCAGTCGCGGCCTTCCGGTAATGTTTCATGGCTTCTTTCCCATTCTTTTCGACGCCATAACCGTACTCATACATGATTCCAAGATTGTAGCGGGCAGCTGCAAGACCCTGCCCGGCAGCCATTCGGAACCAGTGAACAGCCTCTGTATGGTCTTCTGCAATACCACGGCCTCTTGCATATGCTGCACCGAGGGCGTTCTGGGCATCAGCCAGTCCTTTTTCTGCAGCCATCCTGATCCATTTTGTTCCCTCGGAATAATCACGTTCGAAATCATCATCGAAGGAATAGACAACGCCGAGGTTGTACTGTGCGAGGGTATGATCATGAGATGCGGCAAGTTTCCACCACCTTACGGCTTTTTCGAAGTTTCTTGGCGCCTCCGTACCGTAATAATACTTCAGTCCGAGCTGGTATGCTCCTTCTGCCTCGAGTGGCATTTGTTTTGATGACGCAGATATGGCGGTTTCCTGCGTCTTTTTCATTTTTTTCTTTATTAATTTCTTCACGAAGTCCATGCGTTTAACCGGGGATCTTTGGATTGACTGGCAAGCGGGTGCTGTATATGAGAGCAAATTACCTTGAAAAAACGAATCTTTATATCCGTACCCGACGGGTTTCAGGCGTGGATCATGGCTTCGCTTGTCCGTGCGGCCATGATGAAGTCGTTCATGTGCAGTCCGGTCAGCGAATGGGTCCACCAGGTGACCGTGGATTTTCCCCAGGCGGTCAGAATTTCGGGGTGGTGCTCTGAGGCTTCAGCCAGATCGCCCACCTTCACGGCAAATGCAAGCGCTGAACTGAAATCAGGGAACAAGAACGTGCGCTGCAGTTTCAGTATACCGCCAGTGTTTGAAAGGCTCCAACCAGGCAGGTTTTCAAGTATCCTTCTGCACTGTTTTTCCGGCATTGCGGTTGCTCCTTGCACAGGTAAGAGCTGCATGTGGGCCATGTCTTTCATTGTAGTTCTCAGGTTTTTGTTGACAATGATCACCATGTTTAAAACAATCTGCACAAGCGAAAGCGTTTCTCGGAAAATAATTTTAATATTTTTTTACTCCGAACCGGTGGTTTAACGCATGTTTTATCGGGAGTTTTGAGGGATAAAGCGAATAAATGCGTCTTTTATGCCGGACAAGCCTTTTTTTGAGCATTTTTCAATAAAAAAAGTTGCTGACAGATTTGGAATTAAGGTGGAGGGGTGATACATTAGGAGCCCGTTGATGAATGAGTTAAGGTCATCGGGGGCAAGGAGTCCCGCAAGGGGCATGTTATTTGACCAGGATGTGAATCGGGGGAAAGCGGGAACGAAGAAGGCCGGGAGCGAAGTTGTATAAAAACGCGCCTGACCGGACGAGAGGGACGAAAAAAAAAGTCAAGAAAGTTTTTGCAGATAGCGAGAAAAGATGTACATTGGTTTCCCTTGATCGCAAGGTCAAGTTCTTTGAATTTGTTGTCAAGTAAAGTAAACGCCAAAGTCAATTGCTTTGCAGTTGTGAAAACGACTCAAGGTATTTCAGCCGGATCAAACAGCATTAAACTCTTACAACGGAGAGTTTGATCCTGGCTCAGGACGAACGCTGGCGGCGTGCCTAACACATGCAAGTCAAAGGAAAGCGGCTTCGGCCGGGAGTACTTGGCGCAAGGGTGAGTAATGTATAGGTAATCTGCCCTTTGGACTGGGATAACCTCGAGAAATCGAGGACAATACCAGATGATGCAGCGGAACCGCATGGTTATGTTGTTAAAGATTTATCGCCAAAGGATGAGCCTATATCCCATCAGGTAGTTGGCAGGGTAATAGCCTACCAAGCCTACGACGGGTAGCGGGTCTGAGAGGATGATCAGCCACATTGGAACTGAGACACGGTCCAGACTCCTACGGGAGGCAGCAGTGAGGAATATTG
>CAIYPU010000019.1 GCA_903928225.1 uncultured Chlorobiaceae bacterium | reverse complement strand
TTCGAGCTGAATATCGAGATGAATTTCACCCGTTCGAGCAAAGGGTGCGCACCGGGATCCAGGGCTTCCTCGAGCACTCGCTGGTTGAAACGGATCCAGCTCAGCTCACGGTTCACATAGTAGCCGGGATTGCTGTAATCCGGTCCTGTACGTGCCCTGCCGTTATTTCTGATAGCCTGCAGCATGCATAAATAAATATTACCTGAACCTCAGGGCCCCGTTTTCACTGACTATGCCGTCAAGCGGTTCATCCCATGCATCAACGGGAATTTCTTCAACCATCTGGGCACTGAACGCAAGCCCTATCCGTAAAGGTAATATACCGCGTTTTGCAAGCCTTGCGAGAAAACGGTCGTAAAATCCTTTACCATAACCGATCCGGTACCCTCTGCCGTCGAAGGCAAGCAGAGGCATGAGAACAATATCGATCCGGGTTTCATCCCCCGGCTTTACCGAAACAGGCTCCGGCTGTCCGAACGAGGCGCTCCGGAGGAGGTCCCCTTTACGGTACGCAGCGGTGAAAAGTTCACCAGCCCTGACCACGGGAACTGACAGCGACTTCCCGACAGCGTCAAGCTTTTCAACAAGCGGAACGGTTGAAACTTCTGCACTCTTCGGGATCGAAAGATAGAGATGAATGTTCCGAGCCCCGGCGGTCTCCGGCAAAGCAGCGGCATGCTCCGCTATCGTTTCGCTCATAGAGGCCCTCTGCTTTTCCGGAATGGATTTCCTCCGGAGATGCATCATCGACCTCAGCGTCGTTTTTTCTTCGAAAATATTCTTCATGTCGTCCAGGCAAAATAACCAATCACTGCCGAAAGCCCTCTCACACTAAAAGGCACGAAACGAATACCTCATCCTGACATAACATAATAAAACACCGACGCTTTTCCCTTAAGCAGTAAACTTGCGGGAAGGAACTGAAAAAAGCAGTTATCCGGAAAACCGGGAAAAACGGCCTTCGCATATATGCAGATGAAGAAGCGCTACCGGCCGGACCGGCTTCTCTATATTTTATCGTATATTTTTCGATTGAGGAAACATAACCCGCTGGACAGACTTATCTGCCGGCGAACATTTTTCCCCGTCTGCCGTCCCGCTGCAACGCTCTGCGAAAATTGCCGGGAAAAATATCCGGTTCCATGGTGGAGCTGAAAAACAAGTTCTGTAATACTCAACCCGCAAATACCGATATGAGCACTATTTTCAGGCATGCCAGGCTCCTCAATCCCCAGGAAAACCTCGACCGGACAGGAAGCATCAGAGTATCCGGAGACGGCACCATAGAAGAGGTCTCATTCGGCGCCGGAACAGTCACCGCAGGACCCGGTGACCGCGTCGTCGAACTCGAGGGAAAGATCGTCGCTCCAGGGTTGTTCGACATGCACTGCCATTTCCGCGACCCGGGCCAGGAATACAAGGAAACGCTCGAAAGCGGTTCGCAAGCTGCTCTTGCCGGCGGCTTCACGGGCGTCGCGCTCATGCCGAACACAAAGCCTGTCATCGACAGCCCCCTCGGCGTTGCTTATATCCGCCACCATGCGGCCTCACTTCCGGTAGACCTCGAGGTGGTCGGCGCAATGACGCTCGAAAGCAGGGGGGAAAACCTCGCTCCTTACGGGAAATACCGTTCTTACGGCGTCAACGCCATATCTGACGACGGCACGGCTATCCAGAACAGCCAGACCATGAGGCTCGCGATGGAATACGCATCAAATTTCGACCTACTCGTCATCCAGCATTGCGAAGACAAATCCCTTACCCTGGGTGCCGTCATGAACGAAGGCCTTTTTTCCGCGAAACTCGGGCTCAAGGGTATCCCGGACGTCTCCGAAGCGATAACCCTCGCCCGCGACCTCCTGCTTCTCCGCTATCTTGAGGAACACAAACTCCACGACCCATTGAAACGGCCGCGCTACCATGTTGCGCATATCAGCACCAGAGCAGCCCTCGATCTCGTAAGACAGGCAAAAAAAGACGGCCTGCAGGTCTCCTGCGAAGTGACCCCTCACCATTTCTCGCTCTGTGACGAGGACCTCTTCAATGCGGAGAAAAAAGGAAACTATATCATGAAACCGCCCCTCGCCTCGCGTGAAAACCGTGACGCGATACTTGAAGGCCTCGCCGACGGGACCATCGACTGCATCGCCACTGACCATGCGCCGCATGCTTCTCACGAAAAGGAATGTCCTCCGGACCAGGCCTCGTTCGGTATCATCGGCCTCGAAACATCCCTGGGCCTCACCTTTGGCGAACTGGTCGACAGGAACATCATTACCCTCCGGCGGGCAATAGAGCTGCTTTCGGTCAATCCGAGAAAGATCATGAACATGAAACCGATCCTTTTCAGGCAGGGCGAACAGGCAAATTTCACCATCATCGATCCCGCAGAGGAATGGACGGTTACAGCCGACTCCATCCGTTCAAAATCAGCCAATACACCGTTCTTCGGCCGCACCCTGAAAGGCAGGGCCAAGGGGATCTTTCATAAGGGGCAATACCGGGAAAACAACTGAAAACGGCCTCTGATCCCGGGCTGCAGTGAAAGGAAGGCATGTCAGCCAATGCCAGGAGGCTCCGGGAGCTTGATTCAGGGAATACCGGAAACGGAACGGCAAGGGGAAAAACAAATATCGCGACGGGTTTTTATTTATCGGCTTATTTTTTTAAATTTCGCGACAATTTCATGTCAGGAATGATTACAACGCTTCATTAAAAGTATTACTTACAAGTCATGGCAAAGAAACAAACGTTCGGCGACAAGTCAAAAAAGCAGGGTTTCAGCGATATCAAGGTTGCCAAACTGGTTTTTTCCGTAAAATCAGAAAAAAGCAACGCATGGAAATTCGTAGAGAAAAATGTCCGTATCCCTGCCGGTGAAAACGAGCAGGAACTTCTCTCAAAGACCATTGCCGATTACTCGAAAAACTGATCCAGGATATCTCCTCAGGGCATTTTCCGATGCCCTGAGCTCCCCTCTCCGTTATTCTTTCCATCATCCTTCATGACCGCAAGTCCAGGAAATTCAGGCAGCAAACCAGAATCTCCCTGGTTTGAAGAATGGTTCAATCACCCATTTTATCTCGAGGTCTACAAACACCGCGACAGGGATGAAGCTGCGCTCTGCATAAACACAATCCTTTCCGTGACCGGGATCGGCCTGCAAACCCCTGACACGGTATCAATCCTCGATATCGCCTGCGGCGCAGGCAGGCATGCCATCGAACTTGCCCGCCAGGGTTATTGCGTTACGGGTAACGACCTTTCACCCTACCTGCTCGAAGAAGCGCGCAAAGAAGCCGCCGGATGCGGCATCACACTCGCCCTCTCCTGCTGCGACATGAGGGAGATACCCGCCATCGGTGATTTCGACATGGTCGTGCAGCTTTTTACCAGCTTCGGCTATTTCGACACTGATGAAGATGACATGCGTGTCCTGAACAAGGTGCTTGGGACGCTCAAACCAGGCGGATGGTATGTGCTGGACCTGATAAACCCGCAGCATCTTGAAAAGAACATCCGGCCTCAGACCTGCCGGTCAGTGGAAGGGCTTTCAGTAAAGGAAACGCGCAGGCTCGACGGCGGCAGGGTCCTGAAAACCATCTCGATAACCTCCCCTGACGGGAAGAAAGCGGATTTCATCGAATCGGTCAAGCTCTACAACCTCGGAACGATCAGCGCGATGCTCATGAAAGCGGGTTTCGTGATTGAAAAAGTAGCCGGAAACTATAACGGCGAACCCTTCGAGGAAGAACGTTCGCCGAGAATGATGATTTTCTGCCGTAAGCCGTAAAGCGCTCAGTCGTCGAGCATATTCCGGTCGCGGTACCACTCGAATGCCTTGCGCAGGCAATTTTCGCAGGGTTCCCGGCGCATGCCGAGCTCGTTGACGGCCTTCGATGAATCGAAATAAAGGTATTCGGACGCCACCCTGAACATCGAAAGGTTGAAGAGTTTGGACACCAGCCCTTTTTCCTTCAGGATATCGATGACCGGCTTGAGAAGCTTTCCCAGCCAGAACGGAAACGGAAAAAGAATACGGGGAGCACCCGTCACTTTCGAAATAGTATCGGCAAGCTGTTTATAGGTGATGTTATCGCCGCCAATGATGTAACGCTCCCCTGTCCGGCCCTTTTCCATGGCGGCAATGATCGTTTCGGAAACGATCTCCACGTCGACTACGCAAATACCGCCGGTCGGGTAACATGGAAGGCGCCTTTTATAGACATCCTTGATCATCCGTCCGGCATTGAAGTTCACATCGCCGGCCCCGAAAACATAAGCGGGATTGACGATCACGCAATCGAGCCCGTTTTTTACCGCTTCGGCGACGGCGATTTCTGCAAGGTGCTTGCTCCTGGCATATTCCAGCCCCAGAAGGTCGAAATTCCAGACGGCCGTCTCATCGAGCGGTTTGCCTTGAAAAGCGACGCCAACCGCCGAGATCGAACTGACATGAAGGACCCGTTGCACGCCTGAATCCGCTGCAGCCTGAAGGATATACCGGGTGCCGTCAACATTGATCGGATAGAGCTGCTCGTTCTTCCTGTCACCCATGTAGGTGATGCCTGCAGTATGGTAGACGAGGTCCATCCCCTTGACCGCAGCTTCTACGGAAGCCTTGTCGGTAATGTCCCCGTATACGAGCCGGACCTTGTCGAGAACTCCAGAGATTGCCGCGAGGTCCGATGTTTTCCGGACGAGAAGAAAAATATCGTCACCTTTCGAAACCAGCTTTTCGACAAGTCTCGAACCGATAAAACCGGTTGCCCCGGTCACAAGGATTTTTTTGCTCACGGGCAATGAACTTCAAACGATTGAAAAACAATACTTCACGGTTTCTGGACAACTCACGGAAAGGATGTACCTATTTCGTGGCTTCACCATCGACGACGATTTTGCCGGCAAGGATCGCCTTTCGCATCTCTTCGACGGCATCATGGTTTTTCGTGCCGAAAAGGGATGCGTTTCTGTCGTTGTACACATAATCGGTATAACGGCCGTCAAGTCCGAAAACGGATACTCCTCCTCCCTTGAAATTGCCGTTTATGGCATTTTCGACGGTTTTGAGAACCGCCCGGTCGACGGATTTCAGCATAGTTGTGAGAACGAATCCGGGGGCATCCGGTTCCTGGTCCCTGTCGGTGCAGATTACCAGTTTACGGGTTTCGCGGGCAGCCTCGATAACCCCGAGCCCGCTGGCACCGGCAGCTTCATAGATGATATCCGCCCCCCTTCCGAACTGTCCCAGCGCAAGCTCCTTGCCTTTCGCCGGATTTGCAAAAGCGCTGCCCGTCATGCCAATATAACCTGAAATAACCTGTGCCTTGGGATTTACCGCATGAACCCCTGCAATGAAACCGGTCTCGAATTTCCTGATAACGCTCGACTCCATTCCGCCGATGAACCCGACCGTATTTGTTTTCGTCACAAGGCCTGCGATGGCACCGACAAGGTAAGACCCTTTTTTCTCCTCGAAAACAATACCCTGGAGGTTAGAGGGGATCTGAACGCCCGGTTTGGGGATATAATCGATGCAGGCAAATTTTTTCTGTGGAAAATCTTTCGCTACAGCTGTGATATCGTCGCTGAACAGAAGACCTGCGCCGATGATGAGATCAACATCCGGATCGGACGCCATCTGGCGGAGCGAAGCTTCCCGGTCACCACCCTCTCCGCGAGGTTCTGCAAAGATGAAATCGATACCGAGCTGTTTTTTTGCAAGCTCGAGGCCGTTATAGGCAGAATCGTTGAATGACCTGTCACCTCGGCCGCCAACGTCAAAAATCAGCCCGACCTGAAGCTTGCCGGTACCTTTTCCGCCATCGGACGAATTTTCCCCTTTGGGTGAGCAGCCTGCGACAAAAAGCAGAAATACGAACAGAAAAAAGAACGGATTTTTCATCTCTCTCTTCCGGAAAAGGTTACGGGTAAATCATCTCGGACGTAATTTTTTTATGAAGCATGAATTTATGAATTTACAACGAATAAAAGGCCGAAGGAATGAAAATAATACGCTCCGGAAGTACTTTAATTCCCCTAAACGATACCGATTATGGCTGGTGCCCTTCCGATGAATCTTGCTATATTGTTCCAGGCACCCGAAACAGCCCGAACAAATGCGGCATCATGAACCCTTCAGTGAAAATCGTTTTCTTCAGGGGACAGGTCCCTGCCGCTGTCCAGCCATGGCATGGACATGCATTTTCTCACCTTTTCAGGCTTTCTGAAACCTCTTCGAATAGAGAACGGCGCTCTTTTTACGATACCTTCGACTGGCACGCATACGAAAAAAAGATTGCCGTATTCAAAAAAAAGCATACGCTGCATACCATATCGCTTGATTCCGGGCTTGAGACTGCGTATGTCGAACTGCCTGGTTCACCGGCATCGTTTTTCGTCCGGGACATACCTGCGGGACAGGTCAGGGAACAGCTGTCTGCATGCAGCGGCATCCGGGCATTTTCGAAAATTGCCTCGTTCGACGTAGTTCAAAAAACGTCAAGGATCGTCGACGACAACGCCAAGACCATCGGATTTTTTCTGGAAGAAGAGTATTCGCCGGCAGGAAAAAATATTGAAAAACCTTTTCTTTCCCTCTTCTCCATTCAACCCCTGAAAGGCTATCAGGATGAAGCGGAGGAATTCTCCGAAATTCTGGCTTCACACGGCTCCTTCGGCGATCCTTTCGATTTCCGTGAGCTTTTCAGGTTGCTCATGAACGCGGCAGGCAGGAAAATCCAGGGTTATTCATCGAAAATCAGCCTGCACCTAAACCCAGAAACTTCTGCCCATGAAAGTGCCCGAAAAGTGCTCCATTCGGCTCTTTCCACCATGAAGGCAAATGAAGAAGGGCTGAAAAACAATATCGATCCTGAATTCCTGCACGATTTCCGCGTTGCCGTAAGAAGGACCCGTTCCCTCCTGAAACAGCTCAACGGTGTGTTCAGCCCGGAAGATACCGGATATTTCCTTGCCGGCTTCTCCGAACTCGGCAAAAGGAGCAACAACCTCCGCGACTGCGACGTCTACCTGCTTCGCAGGGATGAATACTTCAACTCCCTGCCGGACTTTCTCCAGCAGCCCCTTGACAGGTTTTTCATCGACCTTGAGGCTTCACGGAAACGCTACCACAGGCAGTTCTGCCGTTACCTCGAATCGGACGAGTGCAGAACCTTCTTCAGTGATTGGGGCCGGTTTCTTGCAAACCCGTCCCTGCCCGGGCAGGATACGGCACCGGGGGCATCGCTGCCGACCATCGAGATCGCAAACGCCGGCATCAGGAAAGCCTGGAAAAAAGTTGTCCGCAGGGGACGTATCGCATGCAGGGAGGCGACGGACGACGAGCTTCACGAGTTGAGGATATGCTGCAAGAAGCTCCGGTACCTTCTCGAGTTTTTTGCCTCCGTTTACCCCGTTGAAACCGTCACCCCTGTTATTCGGCAGCTCAAGGAATTGCAGGAAAACCTCGGAACGTTTGTTGACTATGCCGTTCAGATACGGTTTCTCCGGGAAAGGCTTGAAACAATCGTGCATGGACCGGAGAGCCACCTGTTCGCGGCATCGACAGGCGGCCTGATCACCACCCTCAACCGGCAGAAGGAAGAAACGCGTGCGTTCTTCCATAAAGCCTTCAGGGCGTTCGACGATCATGAGACCCGCCGGCGCTTTTCCGAACTTCTTGAAAACGAGTCCCTGAAATGAAAACGGTTGCATTATACAGCATCAAGGGCGGTGTAGGAAAAACCGCGGCGGCGGTCAACCTCTCATGGCTCTCGTCAGGGCCTCAATCCCCGGTACTCCTCTGCGACCTCGACCCGCAGGGGGCAAGTTCCTTTTATTTCAGGATCAGGGCTTCAAAAAAATTCACCGGCGAGAAATTCCTCAAAGGATCAAAAAAGATCATCGAAAACATCAGGGCTACCGATTTCGAAAACCTCGACCTGCTTCCTTCGGATTTCTCCTTCAGGAACCTCGACCTCGAGTTGTCCGAAGAGAAAAAACCGCTCAGGAAGCTCAGGAAAAACCTGCTTGAAGTTGGAGAAAACTACCGGTACCTCATTTTCGACTGTCCTCCGAACCTGACCCTGCTTTCCGAAAGCGTTTTTTCCGCTTCCGACGTCATTATCGTGCCGGTAATCCCGACCACACTTTCTATGAGGACCTACGACCAGCTGACCGGTTTTTTCAAAGCGAACGGCCTTGACACCACAAAAATCCTGGCATTTTTCTCCATGGTAGAAATAAAGAAGAAAATGCACCGGGACGTCATCTCGGAACATCAGGGAACGCCAGAATTTCTCAATTCGATGATCCCCTACAGTTCCGATATAGAAAAAATGGGCATCTACCGCTCCCCGCTCGGTGCGGTACACCCGGGTTCGCCCGCATCTCGGGCATACCTTGCGCTCTGGGAGGAAATACGCTCCCGGATAGGTGATTGAAACGGGAAAATCCCTCAGGCATTCATCCTTTGCGTTTTCTCGCGAAGGCGATAAACATGGAAAGTGCCGTCAGCATGACCGGACGGAACCTCACGTTACGGTTCGAGCCGGAGATGGCGCGGATTTTCGGGACCAGGACGGCTGCAACCTCTTCAGGGGTCCTGGCAACAAGCCGGAGCACGGACAGAGTCTGCTGCGGCGTATCGCGAAGCAGCAGAGGTGTCAGTACCAGCCCCGGGCTGAGCTCGTGAACGCCGATAGATGTTTTCCCCTTTTGCCTTAACTCACGCGAAAGAAACCTGGTAATAAGCGCAACCCCCCTCTTTGAAGCTCTATGAGGAATGTTCGAACGGGACAGCATGGCGCCCGCTTGCGAAAAACCCATATTGAAAATGTGGTAGGAGGGTTTTTCCGTAACCGGCTGACCGTCCATTACCTTCACCGCCGCAGCACAAAGCAGGAGGGTTCCTGAAAGGTTTGTCATGCCGGTCTCGAGGATATCTTCCGGGTCCAGTTCCCACAAGGGCCGCTTCTTCATCCCGGCTGTCCCCGCATTGTTTATCCAGCGGTCGATCCTGCCGATCATGCGGGAAGCGTAGCTTGCGAATCCGTCAACCATGCCCGGGTCGCGCACATCGCAGATCATGCCGCCGAGAACCGCACCGGGAAAATCCTGCCTGAGAGAAGCCATTGCCCGGTCGAGCTTTTCAGGGTCCCTCGCAGAAATCACGACCTTGTCACCGGCTGCAAGAAATTCACGTGCAAGAGCGTACCCGATACCTGAACCAGCGCCGGTTATGACGATCCCGAGCGGTTGCGCCTGTAGACCGGCCTCAGTCCTCACATCCCCCGGATTTTTTCAGGGGGAAGTCGGATACCGGATAATTTTCCCAACCCGGCGCATCGAAATGCCACCACTCGGTCGGAAACGGCTCGAAACCTTCGGCTTTCATCGCAGCTTCAAGAACGCCTCTGTTCCTGAGGGCTTGGGGAGCTGCTCCCTTCCAGTCACGGTGGGCTTTTACGGAAAAATCGTCATAGGAGGTCGGCATAGGCAGAGGCTTGCCTGTCGAATCTGCAAGGCTGACATCGACAGCAGCACCCCTGTTGTGACGGGAGCCTTTTGATGGATCAGCCACATAGCGCTCATCAGGCAGAATTTCCCAGAAACGTTTCTGTACCGAAAGCGGACGGTAGCAGTCGAAAACAATCAGGCGGTACCCCTTTTTCGCGAGGTTTTCCTGGACACGGAGCAGCCGCAGCGCTGCATCCCTCCTCAGAAGACAGCGTGCCGCAGGATAGACTGCCTGACCGGTGAAATTATTCCTGGTTGCATAACGGATGTCGAGGATAATACCCGGATCAAGCTCGCCGATATCGACAAAGTCGATGTTTTCGGCGGCAATAACCGGGAATGATGCCAGAAAAAAAAATAGAAAAGCGGCAATACGGTTTTTCATGATAGGGATATAATCTTGCTGACCGGGCGTAAGGCCTGGTCAGATGCCGGTATGGCGTTTTTCCAGGAAACGCACAAATCGCAATCCTTTATTGGCAGCCATCTTCGTTCATCTCCCGGAAAGGCAGCCAGAAACGGTATATATCGCTGATGCTTTCGGCGACCATCTTCGCGAGCTGTTCCCGCTGCTCACATGAAAGGCTTTCCGAACGCGGGTCCCTGCCTGAAAGCAACAGAAGAGGGCCAAGAAGCATGGCGGTCTTCTCCCCTTCTTCATCGGTCATTTCAGCCATTTCGATGAGGGGTGCCCATTCATCATAACGCATCTCGATGCCGCTCATGAAGGCGTTGGCCCATTCCTCGACAGCACTTTCTGCATCCTCGTCACAGGCATAGGTGCTGAGTTCGAAAAGCGGCCTGAAAGCGTCAGGGTCTTGCCGAAAAATAATGGCGATGGTATTCCGGTATCGGAGAGCAAGCGCAGCTATCCTCAGCATCGTCATTTCTGCTGAACCTTCAACTGGAATGCCTTCAGGTTCACTCCCGAACACAACAGGGATCCACTCTTCGGGAGCGATTGCCACAGGCCCGACAACGAGTGCGGTAAGAAACCCGTCAAGAGCATCGAGGTTCATCGAACCCGAAGGAAGTTCATGAGAAACAAGCAGTTCCTCAAGTTCAAGCAATTCCTGCCCGGAAAGGGGATCGTTATTGCTGTCGAATCCTTTCATATTAAAATTCAGTCCCTGGCTGTATGGTTTCGGTTGTTTTCCATGTTTATAAATTACCAATCCCTGGGTTAATACGGAAAAATGCTGCCAGGAAAAGATGTTGGAACCGGGATTTACCTTCACGATTGATTTATTCAGGGAAAAGCCCTAAAATAATGCTCACAATGTTTTAACAATGGGAGCCACCATTCCGCTTATTGTATGAAAGCCGCAGTAAAATATTCCATCATATCCATACTCTCTTTTGCTGCTACAGCCATTCTCCTGTTTTCAAGCCTTGGTTTCGTCGTTTCCCATTATTCCGGGACTCCCGTCAAAGCCGATGCCATCGTTGTTCTTGGTGGAGACAACGGATTGCGCGTTCACAAGGGAGCTGAACTTTTCAGGGAAGGATATTCAAGGCGCCTGCTGCTGACAGGGATCGATGAACGTTTTTACAAGCCGGGACGCCCCAATTGGCGCGAACGCATGAGCATCTCGCTCGGGGTCCCCAGAAAAGCGATCATGATCGATACCAGTTCGAAAAGCACCTGGGAAGAAGCCGTAAACACCGCTGAAACCATGAAGAAAAAGGGCTGGAAAAGCGTTCTCATCGTCAGCGATCCACCTCATATGTTCCGACTTCACCAGACCTGGACCAAAGCATTCAAGGGTTCTTCCGACACCTTTATTCTTGTGGCCACGGAACCGCCCTGGTGGAATCCCCTCTTGTGGTGGATGAACAGGAAAAGTTTCCAGTTCGTCATCAGCGAGATGAAAAAAAACCTCTTCTATACCGTTATGTATTACTGAACGGCCATAATCCCTCAAGATCAAATAATCACCCTTCTGCTGTGACAGCAAATCAACATATACAACCGGGGCCCGGAACAAACGGCTTAAAATCCGCTTTCAGGGTCATACCGAAAATGTTCTGCAATGGATAGAGGGATTTCCCTTTATTTCGAACTGATTCTGAGTCCAAACACCCCAAGCACAATCATCATTAAAAAAAATATACGCAGCAGGTCTTTCGATTCTCCGAACCAGAGCATTCCTGCAATCACTACACCTGCGGTCCCGATACCGGTCCATACGCCATAGGCGGTTCCCATCGGAATCTGTTTCATCGACAGGGAAAGCAGATACATGCTGATCGCCATAAAAAGCAATGTGAGAACTCCGGGTGCAGCTTTCGTGAAACCAGAAGAATGTTTGAGCGCAATTACCCAGGCACATTCAAAAAAACCGGCTACAAACAATAACAACCACGGCATTTTTTACCCCTTTGGAATTACATTTTAAATTTTCTTATGACTTCATGTGAGCCTCATCCACTGAATGGCAGATCGATTCACATCCAGAACCGGACTGCGCATGGTTTATCGAACGAGAGCAAGCCTTCCTTCGAACATTAAACAGGATTTTTCTCCTTCCATATAACAGAACTGATCAAAATCCGGGCCTTTCCCTTCAACCTGTAAACATCGAGAAAACTCATGTACAGTTCTTCGGATGGCATCGTACCGGTTGCCAGGATATCATCACCCCTTCATCCCTTCCTCACGCAGTCGCAGGAAAAGCGGCCCACGGCAGGAGGGCACAATGCGATATTCAGGCTGCCGCTGAATGCCGTCCCAGGATGATTGAATTTGCTGGCAAACGGGGCATGGATCGAAAGCTGCCTGTCGTCATGCTTATCGATGGTGACGCCCATCGCCTTTGTCAGAGGAATTGCCTTTTTGAGTATTCCCCGAAGTTTCTTTTCCATGACACAGACAGATGATAAAAGGACGTTGTGCGTTCATCTTCATCAGGAACAGCCGTCAAAACATGACGTGCTGTGGCAACTTACGGTTTTCAGAATAAAATAACCGTTCGATCATGACCACGAAAGAGCTTTCTTTCGGGATTATTGATGTAAATCGCCTGTCCATTAACATATCAGGATATTCCATCTCGGTGGCGATTGAGCGGAAACGTAACATATACGAATCATCAAAGCATTAACAGTCGTATCCATATCACGAAATTGTGTATATTAATATCTTGACGTTTTCGCGGCAGATATGCAGCCTGCAATTAACATGTGTTCATAGAGGCATTTCTTAACGTAGAGATACATCGCTATGGATAAAAAGAACAGAAAACCCCATCAGCTTATCGATGATATTTACAGTATCGGCTGCTGGATAACAGGGTCAAAAGAAGACGCCGCGGAGCTGATTGAAAAAACATATCTCATCATCGACCCAGAAGCAACCGAGATCGATGTTTTTAAAACGTTCAGGCACTGCCTGCTGGATAGCTTAAAGGGAATATCCTGTATTCCGAAACCTTCCTGCAACGACATGGAAAAACTCGGTTATAAACTGATAAAACAGGATGCAGAAATGAAACTCACGGTTCTCCTTGCAGAAATTTCCGGTCTCTCACCCGAGATTATATCAAAAATAATGGGTAATTCTGTCAAAGAGGTCAATTACTGGCTTTCAACGGGACGAACAAGGTTTTCCTCTGACCTCTTGCTGCTCAATGGACGATCAAAAAAGTCCCGGTAGAGGTTATGAGTCACCTTCAACAGTTGCCTCTGTTCGGCAATGTGTTTTTTATATCGTTGATCTCCCCCATTTTTTCTTCTGAACGACAAATTGTTTTCACGTTTTCTCTTCAGAGATAACCCGTATTTGTTTCCGAGAAACATGGTATATGTAATAAATAAAGCATGTTCGAAGAGGATTCACTTAAAAAAACTGAATCCCGTTCGCATTCCGGATGAGAATTTCGATGCTGATGACTGTGTCCAGTTCAGCTATTGGGCTTAAAAATAAACCGAGGTACCTTGAAGCTTCAGAAAGCAATCAGGAAACATTATTGTCTAACAGATGAAAATGAAAATTGATTTGATGTTTTCCCGGTTTCATAGGAGTATGAAATTTTGAAGACTACGGAATCGGAATAAAACTTGGATATTTTTTCCGCAAAGAAGCTTTGGAGTTTTTTTTCTTCTGGATATTTCGCGCTTAGATATTTCAAATTACAATTTATTGATTTTTCACCATCTCCAAATTCTATCCTGCTTAAAACAGGAGCATCATAAAAAACCTTGTTCACTTCTTTTTTTCTACCCCACTCCTGCGCTGTATCGCAATACATCAAAAGAAATTCCAGCGGAAAAGACTCAAAACTGATGGTGTTCCTGTCCGGCGACTCCTTCAATGCATTAAACGCACACTCATTATGCAAAGATATAGCCAGTGCGGATAGATAGATCTCGACCGTTCTTTTGTTTGATTCATGATAATTACTGTTGTATTCCTGATCGATGATAGGCATAAAAAGATTTACAAGAAGAATAGAACTCAGCAGACCATGATCCTGGCTATCCTGCAGCGCCTGAATGTAATTTTTGAAAAGTTCTATCTTGTTTGTTCGATCAGGACCTTGTGGTGACTCGAAAAATGCCGAGATTTTACTTAATGTATCGATATAGTTTGTCTTGCTGTTTTTTCCCGATAATATGTTCCCCCAATCAATATGTATCGGTATTTCGGTAAAAAGCTGTTCAGAAATAAACTTCTGCATAGTACTGTCATATTTCTGAAAAATATATGCTATATCATGGAAAAAAGCTATAAGAACCCACATCCTCATAACGCTCTCTTCATCAACCTCAACATTGTTATAATTAGAAGTATTTTTGATCCTTGCATTGATTGCATTTTTTATTCGATCCACACCAATATAATTTATAACGATATATCCAAGGATAAAGACATGAAACTGATGCATAAAATGATCACGATATTTTTCAATACTATAGAGCATCAACTCCTCATGGTCACGAAAATTCAGCAACTTTCCCTCTGTTGACTTATAGTATTCCTTCATATTAAGATGATCGAAAACATCTGCTATAAAATACATAACTCTTTTCATTATCTCGTCATATCCAATATACGTATGGCGTTGAAATACAAAGAACAGATGCTTGATCAACTCATAAATTTTTTTATTACTCTCAAAACCAGACTCCCCCACATAAGTTTCAATATTTTTTATACTTTCAATTATTTTATCCCCATGAAACAACTTTTTGTATGAATTTTCTTTTGAATCCCTGTTACTTATCTCAACAACTTGTTTACACAATTCATTAATAAGAAGATAGGTATTCGATGTAATACCAAATTGTATAAAATCAGAACAATCTTCTGAAAAATCCTTATCTTTTATACGAGTAAAAAATTTTTTCTGTTCACGTCCATGTATATTATAAATATCAAGCCGTATTACTCCTCTTGTTATGCCGTTATCCAAAACAGGAATCGTTATCAGCTCCTGGCATGAGGGATGTATTTTTCTTTCAGTATCACCTGTGTCGCTTCTTGAATTACAACTATATATCTGACTGTTACTATAATATCTCAATTCCTGTTTCCTTGCCGTCAGTCCCGTAATACCTTCCCCTTTAATTGTCGGTATGGCTTTATGATCCCTGAATACAATATATTTGTTCGGTCTGTTTTTATAATCGTACTCCCAAAAGTGTGAATAGTCTCCATTTTCACCATCATAAGTATCATCAACACCAATAAACTTCAACACACAATATGAATCAATATTTTCTTCTGTTATCAATTTATCATTTTCAAGAATCACTCCATCTGGAAACTTTTTTCTGAATTCTTCTTTTTTCTCCTGCTCATCCATATCTTCATTTATTAAATATAAAGAGCAGGCATCCGCATTGCAGATGTTTTTTAAAGACGTTAAAAAAGACCGCAAAGGCTCTCTGACCTCAAACCTGTTTTTATTTTTCAAGTAATTCTGTGGCATATTATTGCATTATTATTTTCCTTCAATTTTATCCCCTCTCGCAGACAAAAAACTCAGGGATCCCCTCCCGATATCTGGCGAATTATCGGGAATACCTCCCGACGGTTAAAGGGCACCTCTATTTTTTTATCGTGAGAAGCACGAGTGCAAGGCGGACGGAGCGGAGAAGCCGGAGTGTACACCGCAGTACATGAGGATTTCGAGCACCGCCCAACCCGAGCAATAGGGGTTCGGAACAAATAAAGAGAGGTGCCCTAATGATTATCCATGAAATACCCATAACTTATCGTACACCAGCTGCCACCAGAGATATCATCGAAACTCTCCGGTATCTGTTCGCTGCTCACCTTCTGCAACTCCTCTGCACTACAGGAATTTCCGGCATCATTGACGGTCCGCACTCGTAAAGCAACATTTTACAGAGAGATGACATCCTTACGGAAGGATGCGTCCGACTTCATTTTTTCGATGCATGCCTTTGCCTGTTCGAGAGACATATCGGACTCTTTTTTTGTTGTGATGAAAGAAAAAGCACCTACGCGCATTCTACTTTTTTCTTTCATCACAACCAAGCGAGCCCTCTATTTTTTTTCACTGATATCCCGCAAAAACCATCAATGCTTCACATCGAGATATGAGGCTTCGCAGGAAGCGATATTGTTCCCTGTATTGCAATCATCCCCTGACTTGTAAGGAGAACCGTCCTGCCTGATGACACGAAGGGTGAAGAGACGAATGGCATTGGGTGCCGCAACTGACGGTGACCATCCCCCGAAATCGGGGATCTGATAAGATGTGTTGACCGCAAAGGACTCGCCTGCCTTGAGAACGGCAAACTGCTTGATGACGAGGACGTCCGAAACACCGCTCATCATATAGGAATACTTTGGCGCATAGGCGAGGTTCATGATGAGTTCGGCAACGGAGGCAGTATTGAAGGTCCCCTTCCCGACATTGGTAACCATTCCGATGATGGTAACAAGGCCGCTCGCCCCCTTGCTGATCGTCAGGCTGGCCTTGAGGTCGGCACAAAGCTTGATATTGCTGTTCAGTACATTATTCTGCTGGATATTTGGTGCGGCGTAGATCGGACCAAGCGAAATCAGAAGAAAAAGACTGGAAAAAAAGATCGATAAAAAAGACCTGGATTGTTTCATGAGTTTCTCCTTTGAACAATAATTGCAGGACTTCTCCCGGAAAATTACACAAAAAAGAAAATGTTACCGATAAATTATCTTTACCAGCTCATTGACCATCTCTTTGCCCCAATCAGGAATCATTTCTCCTTTTTGATGCAAGTTCCGGATTTTTCAGTTGCAACAGGGACCACCGGTCCGCATCAGGCTGTTATGACAGAACCGTCCGGAATTGGGATAATCACTCTTATTTCAGGAAATGGTTGCCTGTAGTTGATTTCCTGGTGAGAGGAGAGAACGATTTTCCTGAAATCGGACTGTCATGCGATAAAACCGCTGAAATATATTTCATTGCTTGTCAGGGATATCCCCCGGCAGTTTCACATCAAGATCAAACTCATATTTTCCAGAAACCTTGCATGGACGTTCAACAGGCATGTTCATTTTTCCGGAACCGATTTCCTCGACATAAATGACGTAAGACCCGTTTTTCAATCCGTTGATCCGGTAATATCCGAAGTCGTTTGTCAGTCCAGTTCCTGCCGGCTCCTTGTGACCTTCTTTTCGGACCTTTATCAGAACACCTGCAATTCCGTCGCCCTTTTCATCAGTCAGCTGACCTGAAATGCCATATTCAGCATGTAATGGGATATCAACTCTCGTTATTCCACAGCCGCGCACTTCAACGATCTTTGCTTTCTGGTCAGGACTGACATCCAGGGGAAGTGATTCAGGATCGACCGACACTCTGTAAAGACCCGGTTTGAGGTTCCCGACGAAACAGCTGCCGTTCTCCCTGTTCTGAACCATTCTGTAGCCATTCACCAGGATGCCGACATCCCGGATTCTGCTCATCTCGACATTTGACTCCCGGTCTGGCAGCAGTTCACCGGCAATACCACCCCTGTTCAGGGTCAGGGAAGAGCCGGTGATGGGCTTCAACTTCCTTCCCGACCAGCCGAAATCCCATGTGAGGGAGCAAAAGAACGCATGCTTTCCGTACTGGATGGCATCGTCTGCAGACCGGTCAAGATCGAGCTGCAGGGTATTGGAAATATTGTACAAGTAGCTCAATGCGACATTGAATCCCTCCTGGGCGGACCTGTGATAGGAAATTGATGCCCCTGTCTGGCCACTTGACCGGGAAGCGATAAACTCGAACAAGGCCTTCCTGTTTTCTGTCGGATACCAGTCGAGATATGCCGTGCTCAGGCGATCGTCTGTCTTTGGATAATACTGGTGGGAAAACCTGAGGTTAACATGGCCGCTTGTCTGGCACAAAAGGTTCGTCTCAATTTTTTTTGAATCATAAGAGACATTTGCCGTCAGCATGCCGGAGCCATAATAGGCAGCCTCATATCGGTATGCACCATTCTGATCGTAATCCGGCGTAATGGAAAAACGGAACCCGGGCTTGAGAAAAAAGGAACCGCCCGGACGGAGATATTCGATTCTGCTTACCGGGCTCTCATCACGGCGACCGAAAAGGGAGAGATTTAAATTATTCAGTGAATTCCAGGAATAACGCAAAAACTGGCGTGTCAAGTATGTTTGTTCGTCCGACTGGAACCCCTGTTCATAGTGGGTGCTTCCCATAAGCAAATCAGAACGCTTTCCCCGCCGCTCGACAGTGAAATCGGTACCGTAGTGTAAATTGGATGAAGCCGCATAGGCAGATGCATTCCACTTGGAGCCTATCGACAACACTGCCCCGGCAAGGATGTCTCTGCCCCGGATCGACTTTCCTGCCTGGGTTGCAGTTTCCACGGTAAGCCATTTGTTCACGCCATACTGCAGGTGAGCGTAAGAAATTGGAAACCCTGAACCTCGGGCGTCATTGCGGAGCAGTGGATTTCCGGCAATGCCCATACCGCCGCTTGCAAGGATGGTGTTCGCTTCAAGAGCCCTGTTAGAAACGGACTGGGTAAAGTCAAGAACAGCTTCGGGTTTTTCAAGGATGGAACTTTTGTAAAGACAGACCTCGGTCCTGCGAAAATCCATTCCCATCTCAACTTTAGGGAAACTGAACCGGCCATCCATTCGGATTGTCTGCCGGGCCACCACTTTACCGTCGAAACGCAACTCCGCAATTCCTGCAGGGGGGCCGATTCCTTCGATATTTCTCTGCTGGGCACTGTTGAAAATCATGAACGCATCCTGAACAGATGTGAACGGCTGGTCAAAATACGGCCTGATATCACGGTTGCTCCAACCAAACTGCATCCCCGTAAAATTGCGGGCAGCAAGCAGCGTTGAACTTTCAGTAGTGGCCGTGCCAAGCCGGAACGCCGTATGTTCGCCGAGCATTGTCCAGTGGAAGCGGTACAGGTCAATCCGGACTTTGGGGTCCCCCTGAAAATCCAGATCCCAAACTCCGCCGATTGCCCTGCCTCCGGACTGTATGTCAAGATTACGGCTCGATGACTGCCCGAAATCATTTGCATACTGGAATTGCGCATGGACAAAAGAAAGTGCATTGACTGGTCCGTAGACATCCGGTACGGGAGCCTTCCTGGTCGATGAGGAAGCAGCTGAGGGCATCCAGGAAATGCTGAATTTCACGGCAAAAAGCGACTGGTCGAACGAAGGAGAAACCCTGAATATCTCATCGAGCATCCTGAACGAAACATACTGCTGGCCGTCAACAGTGCGAAGCTTTGCCGTATCGAACAGAATGTTGCCGATAGTCGTTGAAAAGGTGACGATACCGATATGGTCCTCCAAAGCAGGAAAACCGGATATCGACAGAAACTTTTTCCATGGGACCCAGAACTCTCCATCAAGAAACTGGACCGTCATATTGCCGCAATAACGCCGTGAGACATATATCCCTGTCAGCAGGGCGCTGGTGTTGTTCAGTGTTGCCGGACGAGACGTCATGACGTTGCCTGCCTGAACAGGCGGTGTGGCCGACTCGCTCGGGAGGCTTTCCGCAGATAGACCGGGCTGGGCGCCTAAGCAGAAAAACGCTGAAACGACAATCCCGAACCGTTGAATCGACTTTGCCAAGCTCTGTTCATTGGAAAATTTTTTCAACGGGCTTGCCATCGAGCTCGCCGAAGACAGCAACGATATACGGGCCGCTGTTTTGGGGAATATTCAGCTTCAGGTTGTAGCTTCTCCCTGTTTTCGGCAGAACGGGATCTCCAGGAAAGAACCCCTGTGCAAGGTAGCCTGAGGGCTCATGGCCGGGTTGGATCATATCGGGAAGTTTTTTCAACGCTCCAAGGCCGGAAAACGCGCTTTTTTTCCAGGCGACATAACGGCCGCGAAGGCGGGCATGGACATTCCCTTCATTGAGAAGACGCAGGGAGATGGTTGACGAGACCCTGTTGAATGTCATATCGGTAATCTTGGGCGAACGGACGACCGGGGCCATATAGGCGTAGATACCCACTCCCAGTTTAGCCGTAATGAGCAGGCCGTTCCTGGCATTTGCCGGATCAGGCTCCTCTATCAGATAGAGCATCGCCCTGTATTCACCTGGCTCCGGCTTTACCCTCGGGCTGATCGAAAACCGTATGGTCTGTGTTCCGCCCGGCTCTATCGAAAAACGTACCGGATTCAAGACCATCCACTGGTCGAGGGTTTTTGGGGAAGACTGAATCAACTTGAGCTGATGCTGCTCATCATAGGTCCAGGAATACAGTTCGACCCGCATCGTGACGGGCCTGTTCTTCAGGTTTGTTACGATGAGAGACTTTTCGACAGGCTCGTTGCCGATTTCAAGTTCGAACATCGCAGGGTAAATCCCGAACTGGGGTTTCAGGTAATCTTCTTCAGCGTTGGCATGTCGGGGGAAAAAACAGCAGAGCAAAAGTATTGCGATAAAAAACAGCTTCTTCATGTCAATAA
This sequence comes from uncultured Chlorobiaceae bacterium, assembly GCA_903928225.1. Classification (GTDB taxonomy): domain Bacteria; phylum Bacteroidota; class Chlorobiia; order Chlorobiales; family Chlorobiaceae; genus Chlorobium. The sequence goes on along the minus strand of CAIYPU010000019.1, from coordinate 22,751 downwards.
AATACTGTTGTTGTGAAAGTACTCCGATAGGTGCCGCTGTACCTGACGGTGCTCAGATCGATCTGCAGATTGAGCGTCCTTATCAGGTAATGGGTATTGCCGTTTTGATTCCATTGAAGAGTTCCCGGAACGATGGTCACCGGAAGCGTTGCCGTAACAGGTGTTGTTGTATGGGCAAGCGTCCCGCTTGCACTTCCGCCGCTTGCGAATAAATAGGTTTCATGCACATTGCCGGTGTTGAAATTATTCCTGTCCGTCTGATTCATCCGCAGTCGCCAGATGTAATCGGTATACGATGTTTCAAGCGTCCTTGTCAGCAGACCGCCGCTGGTCACGCTGCCGCCCACACTGGCAGGAACGTATACCGATGAATTGCTCAATTCGATATCGTCTTTGTTGAGCTGAATCGAAGTTATCCCCGGCTGTACACTGACACTCGCCGTGGTGGTCAGACCAAAATTGCTCAAGGTGAGAGCGACCGTTTTGGATGAGATGATCTGACAGGTTATCGCGGCTGATGCGTCCCAGGCCGGCAAGGTTGCCAACAGTATCGTGAGAAACGATAGAACGGAAAAAAAGCGAACAGCACGGATAATAAAGGAATCCCGTGCTGTTCCAGTGAAAAACTTCGCAGACATCGGTCAATTGACGGTAACGGTAATGCTGTATTGACCGCCGGTATAGTCTCCTGAAATGACTCCGCCAGAAGTTGAATTCAGGTCTGCCATATTGAGGGTCATGCCGACATTGCCATACACGGGGGTCATACCGGTTAAAGGAACCGAAATACTTGAATTGCTCGCAACCGAACCTGAAGAAACACTCAGACCGGAAATCAGAATATTATTTCCCGAGTTGGTGACCGTTGTCGTCTGGCTTGATGTTCCTGCAATCGCAACCGTTGCGCTTCCCGATGCAGATATTCCCCTGATTGCCCATATTTTGGGGACGGTAAGGGCCTTGGTGGCAGAATACGGTGCCGTGAACGGAGACACCGTAAGGGCCGGGTTTGGGTCAGTATCGGTTTCCGTCCATGAAACATCCGCAGTGCTGGTTTTTGTTGAACCTGCATCCGCCAGGATAACCTTGAGGCTTGTCGGATAATAGAGTACGACATAAGGCGGTACGGTTACCGTAAGGGTCGTTGTTCCCGTCTGGGATGCCGCGCAGGCATCATGGTTCACCGGAGAAATACACGCCGCCGCAACAACGGCCGCACCCATGAACTTGAGCAGTTTTTTCATGACATTGGAGGTTTGTGGATTATATGTACTGAGGACTCTGAAGAGTGCTTGCGGGAGAAAAAAGAGAACGGGGCTTCAGCCGGTATGCTGCGGTTCATTGCAGTTATGGCCCCGAATGATGAGAAGGCCCTCCACTGCCCAGGGCAATCGCTTGAAATGAGAGGGAATCCCGCACCTGTCGCCAAACATCTGCTTGCGATTTTTTCGATATTTTCCGTTATTGTAAGCATGCAGATGTCAATCAGGCGATTTCCCCCAGAACTCTCCCGTTGAAACGGACTGGCTGTAATGGCAAACGACATAAAAGACCAGGTCACCCATTTTGTGGGAGTCGCATTTGTTTTTGCGGCATCAGAATATCAACGTATTAACACGAACGGTTTCGAGTGTACCGAGCGGAATCAATGTATAACAGGAACGAAACAGCTTGAAAACCACATGAATTCATGATTATAAAGGAATTTAAGGAAAGTTCACCATTTGTGAAAAGCAATTTTCAGAATGTGAACAAAATACTTGACCGGGCAAAGGAAGCCCTCGGGGTGAGCCTCGACTCGGATTTTGCAAGAAAAATCGGAATTCTGCCGAGCACACTGACGAACTGGAGGAAAAGGGGGACGATCAACTATCCCCTGCTCATCGCCAAATGCAAGGGCACAAGCCTTGACTGGCTGATAACCGGCAGCTGCGAAAACAAGCCTGCAACCTTGAATACAGCCGAACCTTCGACTGACAGGGAAAACCTGCGTATCTCCTATCTGGAAAATCAGATAAGTGAACTGTTCACGCTCTATCATGAAAAGCTGGATCAGAAGCAGTTGACCGGACAGCTGGTCGAAATCCCTCTCTTCACGCACCTCCTTCCGGACGGTTCCTATAACGATCCCGGACAGGTTGACCGGTATATGGCCGTATCGAAAGAGTTTATCAGGGATACAAATGTCACGTTCGCGATAAGGCTGCCCGACAACAGCATGGCTGGAGAGGGGTTCATGCAGAATGACCTGCTGATCGTCGATACGGGCCTGCCGGTAAGGGACCGGTGCCTTGCCGTCGTCATGCATAAAGGATTGCAGTCACTGAAAAAACTGTTCCTGAGGGAAGGGAAACTCTATATCTCGCCGGGCCAGAACAAGGAAGAGCTGATACAGGTCTGCCTCGGCAAGGATTTCAGGATTCTCGGTATTGTATGGAAAGTTGTCCGGGAGTTTTACTGAGCCGCTCAAGGGAGCTCATATTCCCTGAAGGCTACTGATTGAGGTGTTCAAGACAGGACTCGAGTTGAGGGAAGGAGTCGATGACGAACGTCGGACCGAGACAGAGCAGTTCATCCGGAGCATTGTTCCCGTAGGTAACCGCGCAGGTATCGGCCGATGCCCGCTGCCCCATTTCGATATCGTAGACGGTATCACCCACCACAAGGCATTGGCGCGCCGGAATATCAAGAGCTGCCAATACGAGTTGCACCATATCGGGAGCCGGTTTTGCGCGCTGCACATCCTGTGCGCCCGCGATAAAGGAAAAGCACTCGTAAATTTCAAGATATCGCATCATCGCAAGGAGTCCCTGCCGGCTCTTGCTCGATGCGACGGCAAGCCGATAATCCTGCCGAAGCTGTTCCAGGGTTTCCCGAACACCGGGAAACAGGCGCGTGGCATTGAACGCGACTTCGTTATAGTGCTTCCGGTAAAGATCGGCCGCTGCAGGGGCATCATCAGGCCCGAGCCCGAGCCCCATCTCAATCGTGCGCCGCAACGGAAGGCCTATGCCCTGCCGGGCACGTAGCCGGTCGATACCCGAAAGCCCCAGGTCGCGAGCGACAAGCTCGAGGGAGAGCATGATGCTTGCCTCGCTGTCGGCCAGTGTACCGTCAAAATCAAAAACGAGAAGTTGGTATTTCATGCACTTGCGACTTAAGCTCGAATATCCGCGGTTACCGGCGTTCCGTTGACGCATGTTGCTCTACTGAAACCCATCGGCAGAGTAGATTTTTTCAAAAAAAAACATTAGTGCCTGAATACAGAAAATAAGCCTGAAAGAATGCCGGTATAATGCTCTATGCCTGGCAGTGGCGGCATCCTCTGTTATCCGGCATGCATCAGAGAACCTTTCTTGAACCTTGAACGATTATGCTTCAATCACCGGAGCATCCCGCATGCCCTGAATCTGCCGGGGCTGTATCGGAAAAATGCCCTGAATCGTGTGATTGCGATGGATGGTCGCAGTCAAAAGAACCGCTATGGGAAGTAATCTGTTCTGCATGATGATCGGAAGAGCGGCAGAGGGAAATCCTGTCACCTGTCTCCGCCCGGTTGTTTGAACCTGATTGATCGGGAAATGGGAACGGTAGCTCCGCTGCCCGGTCGATCATGAAAGCATCGGAACAACCGCACTTTTCATGCTTTCCCTGTTCTGACTCTCTCATGTATTCCCTGAACGAAGAACCGAAACGCTTCAGGCCATAGAGAAAACGTTGCACTCTATTCATAAAGGGTAATTCGAATGCCTGCCGAAAAACATCAAGCTCTCCCTGCGGTTGGTAACGACAAGTCTTTCACAAAAATGAAGACTCCGTCAAGTTGTCTTCCCTCAGCACCTGCATCATAGGTGACATAACGATCATCGAATTTTGTGAAAACAGTTCTTTGCATGCCGTAATCCAGTTGATTGACCTCCGTTACCACTTGCAAAGAAACGGCCGCATGCGGACTAATGCCCGAAATGAATTTATCGTCCCTTGAGCGTCTTTCGCTTCAGTTCAACGGGATCGGGCCGAACCGGAAGGCAGAGAAGGTTCGACAATCATGCTGCCGAACAGCTTGTCCGTAAATTTCACATACCATGCCGCTGCCTGAACCTGTACAATATAAGCCAATGCGATCAGAAGTGCCGCATCTGCTCCTTTTGCGCCGAACACCCCCATGGCAATGGCAAGCGCTATCGACAGGTTTCTCATGACCGTGCCATACACCATGGCAATGGCATCGTCACGATCGAACATAAGCTTGCCGACTATGGTACTGAGCGCGAAATTGAGCGCATAGATCAGTACCAGGGGAAAAAGCAGGTTCGGAAGAATTACCGGATGATGAACAATGCTCTTTGCCTTGAGCGCCATGGATACAAATACGATGCCGAGCACCCCCAGTGTCGACAATGGTGGAAATTTCGGCTTGAATCGCCGGTTGTATTCCTGCTCGCCGAAACGGGCGATCAGCAGCTGCCGAGTTCCATTCCCGAGCAGAAGCGGCAGAAAAACGATCAGTCCGATCTGCAGGAAAACCTGTGCAAGCGGAATTTCCACCACCGCACCGAGGAGTGTCTTCAGGTAAATCGGCGCCAGCAGGGAACCGGCTATCAGGCTGACAACGGTCATCTTGACTGCGGCAGGCACATTGCCTTTCGCAAATCCAGTCCATGAGATGGTCATGCCCGATGTCGGAAGAAGCGATGCGAGCAGCAGGGCCAGCCGGATCATGGGTTGGTCAGCGAAGAAAAGCATTCCCATGCCGTAACCGATGGCGGGCACCAGGAGAAAATTGATGACGAGGGTCACCCCCTGCAGTTTTCCGCCGCCCGGTTTGAGCAGTTCACGCATATTCATTGTGACCATCATGGGATAGACCATGAGAAACGTCAGCGGCATGATAGTCCATCTGAGAAAAGCAGCATCGGTAAGGATTCCGAAAAGCAATCCTGCGAACATTGAGAGAGGGATCGTCCAGAGCATATATTTCTGGAGCTGCGAAAGTAATTTCCACATAGAGAATTCCCTTGAGACTGGCGTTATATGTTGCGGATACCTTTTGCCCAGGCTTGCATCGCATCGTTAGCGGGCTTCATGGGAGCATCCAGAAAACTGATCACGAAACGGTCACAGAGATCTGCGATACCTACCGATCTGGGACGTACTGCAAGAACACGCGGATCCGGCAATGCTTTACCGAAACAGAACAGCACATTGAGCGCAGCAGTGATTTCCGGAGCTATATCACCTCCGAGAGACCGTGTATGTTCGTAGTGGTCGAAAGTTCCGATGCAGATGACATCGGGCATACCGTCAAAGCACGTCCTGAAATACTCGGCAACATCCGAAACAGACCGGAAGCTTGTTTGTGATTTTTCGATTTCCAGCACGGTGATGGGATACTTATCCTGGAATAATTGCTGCTTCATGATTTCTCAATTGATCGTTTAACGTTCATTTTCTGCCGGATATCCGAGAAGCCTTCCTGTTCCAACCGGCACCTCGAAGCCATGCTTCTGAAAACAATGAAATATGGCCATATTTTTAGCATATGCTCATAATGTAGCAGAATATTTCAATTTTTCAAGGATACAGGGAAAGAATTCACTTTTTGTCAGGCATAAACACCCTTACATCAACTGACTCGAAGGATAAGGAGGGAATGGATGCTGTACTTCGTTCAGAATGACAGGTAAAAAGAGCATGACAAGGTCAGGGAGTTTATTCTGAAACACAGGTGACGTCCTGAACGAAGCGGAGCAGAGTGGTGGTTCCATTTTTCTGCAAAAAACAAAACATCAGTATTTTTCGGCCTGCAGTATCAGACGTTCCATGAACAAGTACCGCTTTCAGAATGCACCCTGACGATGTATGGTTCATGGGCCTTGTGCAACAACTACCGGATACAGGGCGCTCTGATCGGAATCCCGACACTTCCGGAAAAGTGTTTCGGTCGCATTGCACCAACAGCCCATTATCAAAGAGGGGTGCAGTTCATGACTGCTTCCCTGAAAGATTCAGCACCATGCTCTGCCTTTCGCTGCTCCTCGGGATTGCAAGCCGTGCGAACCGGTCGATTCAGGACATTGTCGGAGCATAAAAACTTATTTCTCGCTAAATTCTGCATATCCGGCCAGAAAGATATATAAAATCGAGCCGACGACACACAAAGGTACATCAGTCACATGAAAGTAATGCACGAAACGGCAATGGAGTATCAAAGACGGATATGCCTTGCCATGAACCATATCTGCGGCAACCTCGATAGAGAGCTTCCGCTCAGGGAAGTAGCCGGCAGTGCATCGTTTTCCATGTTCCATTTTCACAGGATATTCAAGGCTGTTGTCGGAGAAACGGTTGGGGGGATTCACCAGAAGGATCCGGCTTGAAACCGCGGCTCACCGCCTGCTTGCAAACCGCAGGGAAACAGTCACACGGATAGCACTGGATTGCGGTTTTTCGAGCTCGCAGAACTTTGCAAAAGCATTCCGACAACATTTCGGCGTTTCGCCGTCCCACTATCGAAAAAGCAAGGAAGGAAACACGATCGGCAAGGATGAAAATGTTCTTTCGCTGCGGGTTCCCTATAATGCAACCATGGAGTTGTCAAATCGTCACATACCATCTTGGAGAAAAGAAATGAAAACTGAAATAAAAGAGATGCCGGATTATACCGTCGCATACATCCGTAAAACAGGCCCGTATGGCAAAGCGACCTGCGCTGCAGCTTTCGACGATATGATGCGCTGGGCAGGACCGAAGGGATATCTCGCAAAAGGGCCGGTGTTCGGCATGTATTGGGACAACCCCGGAGTAACCCCGCCTGACAGATGCAGGACCGATGCCTGTGTGGCTGTTCCTCCGGGAACGGTGACCGATGGACAGGTCGGCTTGCAGGTCATCACGGGAGGGTCCTATGCCGTGTGCGGATTCGAGCTCGGCCCGGATGAATTTCCACAAGCGTGGGACGAGGCTTTCGCATGGCTGGTCAGCAGCGACCTACAGTGCGATGACAGACCGTGTTTCGAAATGTACCACAACAATGCAGAGGAACATCCTGAAGGAAAATGGGTTGTCGATATCTGCATCCCTCTGAAACGAGAGTGCTGATGAGGTTGTGATCCTGATTTCGCAGGACTGGGCTGCTCAGGATTCCGTGCTTCGTATCGTGACAGGTTGCGTCGGCAGAAGTGATATAGTTCGACGGGCTGCAGCCATCTGCGGACGTATATGGAGAACCGCCCCGATATCGTAAATCAGCGGATGACTGGCAATCCGTGATGAGATTTTTCTATGAACTCGCGGGATGTGCTTTACCGCAAAGACCTGCTGATCTTATGGAAAAGAATGATCGAATGAGCCTGAACTGTCATATTCTGTTCCGCCCTCAGAAAAGAAGGGAGTATTCGCAACGGCACTTCTGTATACAAGACCTGACTGCCGTTCATGAAAGATATACCTCATTAAATTCAGCGGCATTGAATATATTTTACGGACAGAAATACGGTATATAACCAGCAAAAGAAGGGGGTTCCCATGTCCATAGACCAGGCGAGGGCATTTCTGAAGGAACTGGCAAGCAATCAGGAGCTGAAACAAAAACTTTCCGACTCCGCCACAGCCGATGAACGGATGCGACTGGCAAAAGAGTACGGATTTGAATTTACAGCCGAAGAGTTCAACAACGCCAGCTCTGAGTTATTCGATGAAGAGCTTAAATCCGTTTCAGGAGGTGGCTGGACCTGTGGTACGACCTGTGGTACTGAATGCGTTGGTAAATTGTCTCAGACAGTTTGCGGCTGAACGGGCCGGAAACGTCCGTTCCTGATTATTCGGCGAAATGCCCGATGCCGATTACCCGAAACCCGATACCATGGGACTTTGCGGTTGTGGTAGGCAGGGGATGAATGTTCCTGAATGACGGGGATGCGAAAACAAAGGGTTTGGATGCATCGGCAGGAAATAAAAAAAGCGGCCATGGAACTTGCCATGACCGCTTTGTGTGTCGGGGTGGCGGGACTCGAACCCACGACCTCTGCGTCCCGAACGCAGCACTCTACCAACTGAGCCACACCCCGATTGTTACTACCCTGTGCCCTTGGACAGACTCGAACTGCCGACCTTTAGTTCCGGAAACTACTGCTCTATCCACTGAGCTACAAGGGCTCGTTACCTCGCAACAATACTTACAACGAGGTCTCTAATGTAATAATTTCCGGGACTTCGGAGAAACCTTTTTCTTCTTTTCAGTCATTTTTTTTCAAAGCCGGAAAAAGAAGATACGTCATCCCTCAAGAAGACCTTCGGCACGCAGGATTCCCTCTGAAGCCAGGTTGGCGCTCATCACCGCACCGCCCATCGAATCGTAATAGAGCTGCTGCGTGAAGCCCCCGGCAAAGAACAGGTTGCGCACCGGCGTCGCCTGGGTCGGCCTGAAGCGCTCCATGTTGGGCAGCGGCGCATAAACTGAACGGGGTATCTTCACCACGGTCGATTTCAGGATCGAAGCGCCCTGCGAAGAGACCGGATAGCAGTTGCGCACGCTCAGATCGACCTGGCGGACAATCTCCTCCTTCGTCAGCCCCATCAGATCGCGTGCGGGCGCGACGCAGAACTCGAAACGTGTTTTGCCTTCGAAAGGCTCTCCCCTGAGCGTCCGGTACTCAGGCGTGGTCCTGGCAAGGTTCGCATAGACCGGAATCACCCCGTCAGGCGAAAAGAGCACGTTGTCGTCCGAAGCGATCTCCCGGTCGTACCATATCTGCACCGAGATTACCGGCACGCCCTCGAGGTTATCGAGGCCGGCAAAAAAGAGGTCCTTTGTTTTCAGCGATACCGGAAGCGCGTTGACGAGATTGTGTATCGGCAGGGCCGAAAGGTAGTAGTCCGCCGTAAGGATCTCGCCGTTGCGCAATTGCACCCCCTTGATCTCCCTGCCGTCAAAAAGCAGTTCGTCCACCGCGGTGACGTTCCGGAACTGAGCGCCCCTCGAAGCCGATGCCCTGATGAGCGGCTGGTGCAGGTACTCATCAGGGGCGCCTTTCAGGAAGCCCATGCACGATGAATCGGGGATCCGGTAGAAGGTCTCGGTCACGTCGAGGATGATCTTTGCCGAAATCTCTTCCGGAGGAATGAACTTCAGGGCAAGCGCCATCGGACGGAACATCTTGTCCATCAGCCGCTTGCCGAACTTCTTCTCTTCCGCCCATTCAGCGAAGGTGAGGTGGTCCTGCGTCGGTGGATAGAGGTTTTTCTGGAGCGCGAGCGGTATGAGCGATTTCGAAAAGGCGGCCATTTCGCCGAACGTGAAATACCCGTTCCTGATAATTGCCGGAATCAGGTGCAGCGGGCTCGGCATGTCCCAGGTGCTGAACGTGAACCGTTCTCCTCCGGCAAGCGTGTAGGCGAGCTGGTGCTCCTTCCACCGGACCGCATGGTAAGTGCCGATCTCCTTCATCAGATCGTAGAGCACGCCGTAGGCGCCGAAAAAGCAATGGGTGCCTGACTCTATCCAGTCCCCTTCCGCATCTTTCCAGGAGGAGACTTTCCCTCCGTATATGTCCCGTTTCTCGACGACCCTTACCTGCAATCCCCTGTCCGTGAGCCGCTTTGCGGCAGTGAGGCCTGCAAGGCCGCCCCCGAGAATCAAAACCGACTTTTTATCGCTCGACATCTTTGATGTGAAATGCCCTGGGTTACGTTCCTGCTGTTAAAGTAATCAATAAAAACCTACATGGCCGACCGTCCTTCCAGTGCCCTGGAAAGCGTGGCCTCGTCAACAAACTCAAGTTCCGCACCCACCGGAATGCCCCTCGCTATCTTCGAAACCGTCATACCGAGAGGCTTGAGCAGCTTGCTCAGGTAAAGTGCCGTCGTCTCCCCTTCGACCGTCGGGTTCAGGGCAAGCACCACTTCGCGTACCTGCTGGTCTTCGCCGTCGCCGAGGCGCGCAAGCAGTTCACGTACCTTGATGTCGTCAGGGCCGATTCCGTCAAGCGGCGAAATCACTCCGTGCAGCACGTGGAAAAGCCCTTTGTAGAACCCCGTCTTTTCGAACGCGAGCATATCGACCGGGGACTCGACGACGCAGATTACGGTGCGGTCGCGTACCGGGCTCGAACAGATGGCGCAGGGATCGGCATCGCGGTCGGTCACGTTCTGGCAGACCGAACAGCGGATAACGTTTTCCTTCATCTCGATGATGGCGTTCGCAAGCTTCTCCGCTTCACCCTTCGGCTCCTGGAGAATATGCATGGCAAGCCGCTGTGCGGTTTTGCGGCCGATACCCGGCAGCTTCGCCAGCTCGTCGACGAGGGATTCGATCGCTGCCGAGGTATAGCGCATGAATGGCTATTTGCCGAGGTTGATGTTCTTGAGCAGGTCGGCGGGATTGATCATGCCGCCCGCCGCTTTCGAAATCTCCTCCTGTGCAAGACGGGCGGATTCGTCGAGGGCGCTGTTCACTGCGGCCAGGACAAGGTCCTGGACCATTTCGACGTCATCGAGGATGTCCGGGTCGATCGAAATGCTCAGCAGCTTCTGCTTGCCGCTCACGCTCACCTTCACCATGCCGCCCCCGGCTTCGCCGTGGGCGACGATCTTTTCCAGTTGCTTCTGGACATCCTGCATCTTTTCTCCGGCCTGCTGGATCTGCTTCATCATGTCGCCGAAATTGGGCATACCCATACGATCTCTTCTCCCTGGTAATTAGTATGTTAGTTCTTCCTGCGGAGCGCAAGGTAAATTTTCTCGAGAATATCTTCGGTTGTCAGCTTGTATTTCCTGAGGAGATCGTCGGGCTTGCCGGACTCTCCGAACTGGTCCTCGACACCGACCATTTCGATCGGCACGGGTATGTTCATCGCGCAGACATGCGCAACAGCATCGCCGAGGCCGTTGTAAAACTGGTGTTCTTCGCAGGTGACGATCGCCCCGGTGTCGTTCGCCGCCCGGACTATGGCCAGCGTATCGATCGGCTTGATCGTGTGCATGTTGATGACCCTGACGCCGACTCCTTCCTTCTCGAGAATGCGGGCGGCCTCGAGGGCTTTCCAGACCATGATGCCGCAGGCTATCACGGTCACATCCTTACCGGGATGAAGTTCTATGGATTTGCCTATTTCAAACCCGTCCTCATCGAGGGTGAAATCAGGGATATTCGGCCTGCCGAAACGGAGATAAACCGGTCCCTCGTGCCTGAGCACGGCTTTCGTGGCGCGGATGGTCTCGCTGTAATCGCAGGGCACCACAACAGTCATCCTCGGTAGACCGCGCATGAGGCCGATATCTTCGAGGATCTGGTGCGTTGCGCCGTCCTCTCCGAGCGTGAGGCCCGCATGGGATGCGCAGATCTTGACATTGAGGTTCGAATAGCAGACCGACTGGCGGATCTGGTCGTACACCCTTCCGGTGGCGAACACCGCGAAGCTGGCCGCCACGGGGATCTTGCCCGTCGTGGCCATACCGGCCGCCATAGAGACCATGTTCGCCTCGGCGATGCCTGCCTGGAAGAAACGTTCAGGAAATGCGTCACGGAAAAGGTTCATGTTCAGTGAACCGGTCAGGTCGGCGCAGAGGGCCACGATATCCGCGTTCTCCCTGCCGGCTTCGAGCAGGGCTTCGCCGAAACCGGTGCGGGTAGCCTTGTTCCCCCGCGAAACATATTGCTTGCCAGCGGCAACGATGTTATTTTCTCCCATTACTTCCAGAATAACTTGAATTGGATAAAGCATTTCCGCCCGGACACAGAACAACGGAACACCCCGGACTCGATGACAAAGGTTGAATATAAGCATACAGAGATAGCGGCGAAAAAAAAATTAGGCCAGAATTTTCTGCTCGACCGCAACATCACGAAAAAAATCGCAGCCGCTTGCGGCGCATCTGAAGGCGACAACGTGCTCGAGATCGGGCCCGGCTTCGGTGCGCTGACAAGAGAGATTGCCGAACGCTGCCCGGTTTTCACGGTTGTCGAGAAAGACCCCGCCCTGGCAGGGTTCATCCGCACCGAATATCCGCAGGTCCGCGTCATAGAAGGTGATTTTCTCCAGGTGGACCTCCAGCCCCTTGCGGCAGGCAAACAGCTGACCGTGCTCGGCAACATTCCCTACTCCATCACATCCCCCATCCTCTTCAGGCTGCTCGACTTCCGAAGACTGGTCGGGTCGGCGACGCTGATGATGCAGCACGAGGTGGCCGAAAGGATCGTCGCCCGTCCGGGCACGAAAGAGTACGGCATCCTCGCGGTCCAGCTCCAGGCATTCTGCGACATTGCCTACCTGTTCAAGGTCGGCAGGAAAGTTTTCCGTCCCCAGCCGAGGGTGGACAGCGCCGTGATCCGTATCGTGCCGAAAAAGGAAGACCCCGTCCGTGACGCGGACGGTTTCCGGCGCTTTGTCCGCACAGCCTTCCACCAGCGAAGGAAAACACTCCTGAACAACCTCAGGGAAACCTACGACACGTCAAATGTTGAGCCCGGCATGCTGCAACTCCGGGCCGAAGCATTATCCGTGACGGATCTGATCGGCCTTTTCGGGAGGCTCTCCCTGCTGCAGTGACGCCCTTCGTGTACAAACCCTTCCTTTATCGACCCTGCCGCACCCTGACGAACCACGGTGGCGACCCCCCTCACGCCCCAAGAAGGCAACTGACAAATGTTTCATTGCGCCAGTCTGTATTTTTTCTTAACATTGCCTTTTCTATGCCGTTCTTTCTTTTCAGCTGCAAAGCCGCCGTTCTTGTTTTCTGTCTGATTGAATTTTCATTTTCCCGAATTATTCAACAACCAATTCAAGGGGATCAAACGCATGCCGTCCTTCAAATCTGTTTATGACCGTTCTGTCCAGGACCCTGAAGGTTTCTGGGCAGAGGCCGCGGAAAACCTGCACTGGTACAAAAAATGGAACCAGGTGCTCGACAAGAGCAACCCTCCGTTCTACCGCTGGTTTGCCGGCGGTGTTACCAACACCTGCTACAACGCGCTCGACCGGCATGTCGATGAAGGAAGGGGCAATCAGACGGCGGTTATATTCGACAGTCCGGTGACCGGCACGAAAAAACGCTACACCTACCGCGAATTCCGCGACATTGTCGCGCTTTTTGCCGGAGCGCTCCAGTCAAGGGGCGTGCGCAAGGGCGACCGGGTCATTATCTACATGCCCATGATCCCCGAAGCGGTCATCGCCATGCTCGCCTGCGCAAGACTTGGCGCCATCCACTCGGTGGTGTTCGGCGGTTTCGCATCGCATGAGCTTGCCGTCAGGATCGACGACTGCAAGCCGAAAGTGATCGTTTCCGCTTCCTGCGGCATAGAACATAACAAGGTCATCGACTACAAAAGGCTGCTCGACTTCGCCATCGAGCTCGCCCACTTCAAGCCTGAAATCTGTATCATCAAGCAGCGCGACCAGCTCAAATGCGAGCTGAACGAAGAGCGCGACCTCACCTGGAACCAGTCGCTGCTCGGCGCAGAACCGGTTCAGTGCGTCCCGGTGGAATCATCCGATCCCCTCTACATCCTCTATACATCAGGCACCACCGGGCAGCCCAAAGGTATCGTCCGCGACAACGGCGGCCACATGGTCGCACTGCAGTGGTCCATGAAGAACGTTTACAACATCGAGCCCGGCGAAGTCTTCTGGGCCGCGAGCGACGTCGGCTGGGTCGTCGGGCACTCCTATATCGTCTATGCTCCGCTGCTCCACGGCTGTACGACACTCCTCTTCGAAGGAAAGCCTGTCGGAACACCTGATCCCGGCACCTACTGGAGGATCATCAGCGAATACAACGTCTCGGCGCTCTTCACCGCCCCGACCGCGTTCAGGGCAATCAAGAAAGAGGACCCGAACGGCAACTATATCAGGCATTACGACCTCTCGAATTTCCGCACCCTCTTCCTTGCCGGAGAGCGGGCAGATCCGGACACGGTGAAATGGGCCGAGGACAAACTGAAAGTCCCGGTCATCGACCACTGGTGGCAGACCGAAACCGGCTGGGCCATCGCCGCGAACTGCCAGGGCCTCGAACCCGGACCGATCAAATACGGCTCCGCATCGAGGGCTGTGCCCGGCTATAACGTGCAGGTCGTCAATTCCGAGCTGCAGGAGCTTCCTCCGGGCCAGATGGGCGATATCGTAATCAAGCTTCCGCTGCCTCCGGCAACCATGCTTACGCTCTGGAAAGCCGACAAGCGTTTCGAGGAGAGCTACATGACCCAGTTCCCCGGCTACTACCAGACCAGCGATGCCGGCTACATCGACGAGGACGGCTATATCTACATCATGTCGCGCACCGATGACGTCATCAACGTCGCGGGACACAGGCTCTCGACCGGCGCTATCGAAGGCGCGCTCTGCGAACACCCGGACGTCGCCGAAAGCGCGGTCATCGGCGTGCACGACGACCTCAAGGGCCAGGTGCCGCTCGGCTTCCTGGTGCTCAAGTTGAACGTCGACACCCCGCACAACCAGATCATCAAGCACGTCATCGAGTACGTTCGCGAGAATATCGGGCCAGTCGCTTCGTTCAAGCAGGCGGTCATCGTCAACCGGTTGCCGAAAACCCGTTCGGGAAAGATCCTTCGCGGCACCATGCGCAAGATCGCCAACGGCGAGGAGTACACCATGCCTGCAACGATCGACGATCCGGCTATCCTCGACGAAATAACGGAAGCCCTGAAGACGATCGGGTACGCAAAGTGATTTCAGCAACAGCAACAATGACGGAAACATGATCAAAAAGATCGACCATATCGCCATTGCCGTGCAGAACCTCGAAACCGCACTCGAGACGTTCAGGAACGTTCTCGGGTGCGACCCGGGCTCGATAAGGGTCGAGGAAGTGCCTTCGGAAAACGTCCGTGTGGCATTCATTCCGGTGGGGGATACGAAAATCGAGCTCCTCGAGCCCATGAGCGAGGAAAGCCCGATATCGAAATTCCTCGCAAAGAACGGTGACGGCATGCACCATATCGCTCTCGAGACCAGCGATGTTGAAAACGAGGTGGAACGCCTGCAGTCGCAGGGAGTCCAGACGCTGGGACAGCCGAAGGAGGGGGCAGGCGGGAAAAAAATCGTTTTCCTCCACCCGAAACAGACAAACAGGGTGCTCCTTGAATTTGCACAGAAAAAGCATTAAGTAAATCGAGACAAAGCAACTTCAGCCAGTGAAACATTTTTATCTTCCCTTCGAGAAAAAAGAAGGCTTCAGTTACTCCCGGGAAAGCATCGAACAGCTTACCGAATACGAAAAATACCAGCTCTCCTACCACCCCGAACGCCCCAGACACCTCGACTATCTCACCGTCTTCGACAATGTACAGGAATGCTTCAGGAATGAGGAGCACGGCAGCTGCATCATCCAGACGCACCGCGCCACGCTGCGCCAGGGGGACCTGGAGTTTCCGGTCATGCTGATCGGCCAGCAGTCATCGCCAACCTCCAATTTCAAGGAGCTGCACGAGCTCATGAAAAATCCCGAACTGATCAGGAAATGGAACCAGGGAATGCCGACACCGGCCGCGTTCGAAAAGGCGATCAGGGCCATTGCGCTGGCTGAAGAAGAAAACCGCACTATCATCACGGTAATCGACACTGCAGGGGCCGACCCGACCGAAGAATCTGAAGGCGGAGGCATTGCATGGAAAATCGGACGTTGCATGCAGGCCCTCGCGGAATCGACCGTTCCCACCATTTCGGTGATCATCAACCGCGGATGCAGCGGCGGCGCTATCGCCCTTACCGGCTGCGACACCGTACTCGCAATGGAATATTCGACCTATCTCGTAATCTCGCCGGAAGCTTGCTCCTCGATCCTTTTCCGGACGAGGGACAAGGCGAACCTTGCTGCGGAAATCTCGCAGATTACCGCTCACGAAGCCCTCAAAAACCGTATCGTCGACGAACTGATCCCGGAAAACGAAGGTCCTGCGCACCATTTCCCGGAACCGGCAAAACAGTCTTTCAAGGCCTCACTGCTGAAATGGCTGGGAAAGCTCAGCGAAACCCCGAAAGAGGATATTTTCCGCAACCGCATCGAACGCTGGTCGAAAATCGGGCAGTGGGAAACCATCACCGAGGACGATATCCGCTCCTTCGAAAAGCACGTATCCCTTTTCATCCCGAAACCGAAGAAAGTGCTTTTTGTCGCCCGCCACAAAAACTGCATCGACGGCGCCGGCAAGAAAAAGCTCGACCCTGTGCTCTATTCGAAGCTCCACTCGGATAATTTCGTCTGCGAAACCTGCGGCCACCGGTATGTCAGGCTCTCCGCGCACGACTATATCACTTTCATCCTCGACGAAGGCTCGTTCAGGGAGCACCCCGAAACCCGCTACATCGTCGATAAAGACATCCTGAACTTCCCGGACTACTCGGACAAGGTCAAAGAAGCGAGGCAAAAGACCGGTGCTGCATCATCTTTCCTTACCGGGGATGCGTCGATAGCCGGGGAACCGGTCGTCTTCTGCGCCACGAACTTCAATTTCCTCGGCGGTTCGTTCTGCATGTCAACCGCGGAAAAAGTCTTCCGGGCATGCCGTATCGCAATCGAGCGGCAGGTCCCCCTCATTGTCCAGGCTACCGGAGGCGGCGCGAGAATGCATGAGGGCTGTTCTTCGATGGTCGGACTTCCGAAAGTGCATGTCGCCATATCGAGCGTGGAGAAAGCCGGGCTGCCGGTCATCACGATCATTACCGACCCTACCCTCGGCGGCGTGGCTATCGGTATGGCTTCGAGAGGGATCAAGCTATTCGAGCACAACGCCGGAAACATCGGCTTTTCAGGTAAACGCGTCATCGAGCAGTATACCGGCAAGCCCACCACGAAGGATTTCCAGACCACCTGGTGGCTCCAGCAGAAAGGATTTGTCGAAAATACCGCACGACCCTGGGAGATGCGCGACGAAATCCTCGCCATCATCCATGCCTACAGGGAGAAAGCGGCTGAAACCCATAAACTGCAGGAAGCGTGACCAACGCACAGAAACTCAGAATAAACGAACATGACCAACACCCTTCCTGATTCGCTTTTTCAGGAATTCCCGGCAGTGAACCGGGACGAATGGAAGAAAAGGGCGACGGCCGAGCTCAAGGAGACGCCCTACGAAAAAATCGTCTGGAAAACACCGGACGGCTTCGAGCTCGAACCATGGTACTCGCGCGAGTCGGAAAAAGAATTCCTCCGCATACCTCCCGGCAAATCTTCAAATTCCTGGACAAACTGCCGCCTCATCACGGTGACCGATCCCGCAGAGGCAAACGGCGTTGCAATGAAAAGCTTCGCTTGCGACGTATCGGCAATCGAGTTCCGCATCACTGACCCGCACCTCTGCTCACTGGAAAACCTCACGGCCCTGCTTTCCGGCATTGAACTTTCCGCACTGCCCGTCTATTTTTCAGGCAACCTGCCTCCTGTGGCGGACCTGCTCGAGACGCTCGCGGCATTGCCCGGGTTCACGAAAAACGAAGGCGGCCTTCTGGCCCCGCTTCCACTCTCTTCGGAGATGGATGATGTCGCATTTGGAAAGCACCTCGATACGCTGCCCCTGTTCCGGATATTCCAGGCGGACACGATCCCTTTCCATGAACGGGGGGCGACCCCGGCCCAGGAGATCGCCCTGGCCCTCGCGGGTGCGAGCGAACTCTTCAACCGCTTCACCGATGCAGGCTTGACCGCCGGAAGGATCGCTGCCGCCATGGAAATCGTCTTGCCGGTCGGCACGAGCCATTTCGCAGAGCTTGCCAAGCCCCGGGCAATCAGATACCTCCTCGGGCACCTTCTGAAGGCTTATGGTGCCGACCCTTCGGCGCTGCCCCGTCTTTTCGCGAAAACATCCCGGAGGAACATTTCTCTGCTCGACCCCTATACCAACGTCCTCCGCCTCACCACGGAAGCGGCATCTGCCATCCTCGGCGGTTACGAAACCCTGCAGACAGGGGCTTTCGACAACGGCCTGTCGGTGGAAAACGACCTAGCTGAACGCATTACCGGGAACATCCACCTGATCCTCCGGAGCGAAGCAACCCTCGACCGGGTCATCGACCCTGCGGCGGGCTCGAATTACATCGAGTCCCTAACAGGCAGGCTCGCCGAAACGGCATGGGATATATTCAAACGGATCGAAGCCGCCGGCGGGTTGAACGCCGCGATGGAAAGCGGCATGGTCGGCACCATGCTCGATTCTGCCGCTGCGCTCGAGAAAAAAGAGCTCGGCAGCCGCAAAAAGACCCTTATCGGCGTGAACCGCTATCCATGGCCCCTCACCCCGGAACAGAACGATCGCATCGAAGCGCTCGAATCCGCCATCGAAGCGGGGCTGGAAACAAGCGCAACTGCATCGTATGAGCTCATGCGCCTGAAAACGATCGCATCGGCGAAAAGCGGGCGCGCTCCATCGGTCTTCATCTGGACGATCGGAGACCCCGGCATCAGCTTCAGGCAGGCGGCATTCTGCGAAGATTTCTTCAAATGCGGCGGGTTCACCATATCTGGCACGGCTTCCCTGCCGGTGGAAGAGGCCTCGTATGCCACCCTCCGGCAGCAGGCCCCCGATATCGTCGTGCTCTGCATCGCGGACAAAGACCCGGTGCCGCAGGCCGAACCGATCTGCAACGCTCTCCGGCGCCTCGGGCCGGGCATCATCACGGTCATGGCCGGAAGGCCGCCGCAAGGACATGAAAAGCTCCTTGAAGCCGGCCTCGACAGCTTTATCTATACCGGCGTCAACGTACTCGAGATGCTCGAAACCTATCAACGTAAAACCGGAGTGAAATGAGACCCGACTTTTCTACCATAGATATTTCCGCTCCGCCCGCCGCCCTGGAAAACGGCACGAACCCTTCAGCGTGGACCACGCCCGAAGGCATCGGCATTCAATCACGTTACCGAGATGAGGAGCTGGCCGGAGCGCACCATCTCCATTTCGCACCTGGCTTCGCGCCCTATATCGGCGGCCCCTACACCACGATGTATACCACACGACCCTGGACCATCCGCCAGTATGCCGGGTTCTCCACCGCCGAGGAATCGAACCGTTTCTACCGCCAGAACCTCGCTGCAGGTCAGAAAGGCCTTTCGGTGGCGTTCGACCTCCCGACCCACCGCGGGTACGACTCGGACCACCCGAGGGTGATCGGCGACGTCGGCAAGGCAGGCGTGGCGATCGATTCGGTCGAGGACATGAAAATCCTTTTCGACCAGATCCCGCTCGGCGACATCTCGGTCTCCATGACCATGAACGGCGCGGTCCTGCCCGTCATGGCCTTCTACATCGTTGCGGCGGAAGAACAGGGCGTGACCCCCGACCGGCTCAGCGGCACCATCCAGAACGACATCCTCAAGGAGTTCATGGTGCGCAACACCTACATCTACCCGCCAGAACCATCGATGAGGATCATTGCCGACATCTTCCGCTACACCAGCGAAAAGATGCCGAAGTTCAACTCCATCAGCATCTCGGGCTACCACATGCAGGAAGCGGGCGCAACGGCCGACCTCGAGCTTGCCTTCACCCTTGCCGACGGCCTCGAGTACATCCGCACGGGTCTGAAAGCCGGTCTCGATATCGACGCGTTCGCACCCCGCCTCTCATTCTTCTGGGCAATCGGCATGAACTACTTCATGGAAATCGCCAAACTGCGGGCAGCCAGGATGCTCTGGGCGAAAATCGTGAAACAGTTCAACCCGAAGAAACCGAAATCGCTCATGCTCCGTTCGCACTGCCAGACATCAGGCTGGAGCCTGACCGAGCAGGACCCGTTCAACAACATCACCCGCACCTGCCTCGAAGCGCTTGCCGCGGCACTCGGCCATACCCAGTCGCTGCACACCAACGCGCTCGATGAGGCGATCGCGCTGCCGACCGAGTTTTCCGCGAGGATCGCCAGGAACACGCAGCTCTACCTGCAGGAAGAGACCGACATCACCAGGAGCATCGACCCCTGGGCCGGATCGTATTACGTTGAATACCTCACCCGCGAGCTTGCAGCGAAAGCGTGGAAGATTATCTGCGATATCGAGGAAGCCGGAGGCATGGTGAAAGCCATCGAACAGGGCATCCCGAAACTGCAGATCGAAGAGGCCGCAACGCGCAAGCAGGCGCGCATCGACAGCGGCGAAGACATCATCGTCGGCATAAACGGGTACCGCACCGAAAGCCGCACCGACATCGACCTGCTCGAGGTCGACAATACCAAAGTGCTCCAGCAGCAGCTCCAGAGGCTCGAATCAATCAAGGCTGCCCGCAACGAAAAAGAAACCTCGCTCGCCCTGAGGGCCATCGAAGCGTGCGCGGTATCAGGCGAAGGCAACCTGCTCGAACTGGCCGTTGATGCTGCGAGAAAAAGAGCTACCTTGGGAGAAATATCGTCAGCCTGTGAAAAGACGTTCGGCCGCTACAAGGCCACGCTCAGGCTCAATACCAGTGTCTACCTCTCTCAGATGCAGAACAACCAGCTCTTCAGGAAATCGCAGCAGCTTGCCGATGAATTCGCCGCCCTCGAAGGCAGGCGCCCGAGGATCATGGTCTCGAAGGTCGGCCAGGACGGCCATGACCGTGGAGCTAAAGTGATCGCCGCCGCGTTTGCCGACATCGGTTTCGACGTCGATATCAGCCCCCTCTTCCAGACACCCGAAGAGGTCGTCCAGCAGGCACTCGACAACGACGTGCACATCATCGGCGTATCGAGCCTCGCGGCAGGCCACAAGACCCTCATCCCGAAAATCGTCGAAGGATTGAAATCCCACGGTCGCGAGGATATCCTGGTAATCGCCGGTGGCGTCATCCCCGAAAAGGATTACGAATTCCTCTACAAGAACGGCGTCGCTGGTGTTTTCGGGCCAGGCACGGTCATTACCGAAGCAGCCATCAGCATCCTCGAAAAACTGATCGCGCGTCAGAAACTATGAGCCAAAGCGGAATACCGCCGACTGGTGCCCGCCGGCACGAGCCGGACGTTGAGACCATCGTCGGCGGCATTCTCGGAGGCGACAGGCACCTGCTGAGCCGGGCTATCACGCTTATCGAATCGCAGAAACCCGAGCACCTGGAGAAATCACACCAGATCCTCGACCGCTGCATGCAGCATAAACGCAGCTCGATCCGCATTGGCGTCACCGGCTCACCCGGCGCGGGAAAGAGCACGTTCATCGAAGCGCTTGGAGAGGTCATCATCCGGGAAGGGCTTTCGATCGCCGTGCTCGCCATCGATCCGAGCAGCAGGCAGAGCAGGGGAAGCATCCTCGGGGACAAGGCCCGCATGGAAAAACTGTCTGGTCGAAAAGAGGCCTACATCCGCCCGTCCGCGTCATCCGGGCACCTCGGCGGACTTTCACCGAAAACCCATGAAACCATCGTCCTCTGCGAAGCGGCAGGTTACGACGTCATCCTCGTCGAGACCGTTGGGGTCGGCCAGTCGGAAGTGGAAGTGGAGACCATGGTGGATTTCATCCTTCTGCTGATGCTGCCGGGCTCGGGTGACGAACTGCAGGGCATCAAGCGGGGAATCATGGAGATTGCCGATGCCATTGCAATCACGAAAACAGACGGGGCCCAGGAAGGGATCGCATCGCTTTCGAAAACCGAATTCGAAGCTGCACTGAGGATGCTCCCTGCAAAGTACCCGTTCTGGCATCGAGAGGTTTTTCTCACGTCATCGCTGAAGGGAAGCGGCATCGAAGAGGTCTGGTACAACATCTCAAGGTTCTTCGACCTCGTGCGAGGAAACGGCCTGCTTCTCGAAAAAAGACGGGAACAGCTCCGGCACCTGCTCTACGGTCTGGTCGAACAGATGCTGAAAAAAGAGTTCTTCCGGAATCCCGACGTCGCCATAATGAAGGAAGGCATCGAAAAGCAGGTCGTTTCCTCGCAGCTCAGCCCGTTCACCGGCGCGAGCATCCTCATGGAAGCCTTCACACGTCGGCGATAAACTCCCTTTCCTCCGCTTTCACCGTCAGTACCGGACAGTTCGCCTTGCGGACCACCGTTTCGGCGACGCTTCCCATGATGAGGCGGCTGAGCCCTTTCTTGCCGTGCGACCCCATGATGACGAGGTTCACGTCGAGTTTGTCGATGGTTTCGAGGATGACGTCCGAAGGAGTGCCGATCTCGACACCGCACTCGGCCTTTACACCGTCACTTGCCAGTTCCCTGAGAATCTCGCGCAGGTCGTCGCTCGCGGCTTTCTCGAGTTCCTCCTCCACGGGCACGTAACTGAGCGAGATATCGACCGCCATCGGCCTCGGTTCGATGATGTTGAGCAGATATATCGAAGCGTGCATGTTCTTTGCAAACTCCTTCGCGTACCTCACGGCGTTGCGGGAAGCGTCGGAAAAATCGACGGGACAGAGAATGGTCTTTATTCTGATCATGGCTTCATGGGTTTAGTTTCCCTTTGATGACGGCGTCAGCATATGTTCGAAAAAGGGCTTGAACAGGTCCATCGGGATCGGGAAAACCGTAGTCGAATTGTTTTCGGCGGCGATTTCCTTGAGCGTCTGCAGGTAACGCAGCTGAAGGGCGGCAGGAGTGCCCGATATGATCGCCGCAGCATCGGCGAGTTTCTGCGCAGCCTGGAACTCCCCTTCCGCGTTGATGATGGCAGAGCGGCGTTCCCGTTCGGCTTCCGCCTGCTTGGCCATGGCCCGCCTCATGCCTTCGGGGAGGTCTATCTCCTTAACCTCGACCTTGCTGACCTTGACGCCCCAGGGTTCCGTTTCCTTGTCGAGAATGACCTGGATACGATCGTTGATTTCGTCACGTTCGG